>JASFLL010000161.1:0-4792 GCA_050118115.1 Thioalkalispiraceae bacterium | reverse complement strand
CAACAAACTAGCCGGTGAAAAACTGGATCAGGACTGTGTCACAGCCCTGCTCAATAACATGGAAGAAGTCAAACACATTCAAAAATTGTTTGCCGAAAATGTATACGGTTGAAGGTGTTAAGGTATAAGTTTATTCATACCGAACAGCAACGATCTCATATTCACGATCGCCGCCAGGGGCCTTGACCACAACCACATCATCCTGACTTTTACCGATCAAGGCACGGGCGATGGGAGAAGTGATCGAGATAAGGTTTTGCTTGATATCAGCTTCTAGTTCACCGACGATCTGATAAGTTACATCTTTTTCTTCGTTAACATCGAACAGCTCAACCGTAGCACCAAAGACAATTTTCTTGCCCGCATTCTGACCAACGCTTTTGACATCGATGATGTCAGCGTTAGATAAAGTACCTTCAATTTGCTGTATTCGCCCTTCGGTGAAACTCTGTTGTTCACGCGCAGCATGGTACTCAGCATTTTCTTTCAGGTCACCGTGCTCACGCGCCTCGGCTATCGCCTGGATGATTGCAGGACGTTTGACCTTTTTTAATTCATCGAGCTCGGCACGTAATTTTTCTGCGCCTTGAGTGGTAATTGGCACACGACTCATGCAGCATTCTCCTTATTCAGGTCACGATGAATTTCCTGCAAACTCAACACGCCCGTCTTGTCTTTTTCCTTAATAGCAATACAAATAGCCTCACCACCGGCAAGTGTTGTCGTGTAGGCAACCTTATGCTGCAAGGCTGCGCGACGTATCTCATAGGAATCGGCAATTGCCTCGCGCCCTTCCGCTGTATTGATAATCAAATCAATTTCATCGTTTTTAATCATATCCACAATGTGCGGTCGCCCTTGTTTGACCTTGTTAACCGTCTCACACATCAAGCCGGCATCGGTAAGTACTTTGGCCGTGCCGCGTGTAGACACCAGTGTAAAGCCCAGGTCTAACAGGCCTTTAGCGACAGGCGCAATGTTTATCTTGTCCGCATCCCTGACACTAATGAATATTTTGCCACTCATTGGCAACAGCTCACCGGCACCCAGTTGTGCCTTGGCAAACGCTTCACCAAAGCTGGCGCCTACTCCCATAACTTCACCCGTGGATTTCATCTCCGGACCAAGGATGGGGTCCACGCCAGGGAATTTAATAAACGGGAACACCGCTTCCTTAACATTATAGTAGTTTGGAATACGTTCGGTGGTCATTCCCTGCTCTGCCAGCGATTTTCCAACCATACAACGTGCCGAAACTTTGGCCAGGGGTACACCGGTTGCCTTGGAAACAAAGGGCACAGTCCGTGAAGCGCGGGGATTGACCTCCAGGACATATACCGTATCGCCCTGGATGGCAAACTGGGTATTCATTAGACCAATTACATTTAAGCCTTTTGCCATCTTCCTGATCTGGTCACGCATGACATCCTGTACTTTGTCATTCAGATTATAAGGCGGCAGTGAACAGGCAGAATCACCGGAGTGCACACCAGCCTGCTCGATATGCTGCATGATGCCACCGATCAATACATCTTCACCATCACAGATTGCATCGACATCCACCTCGATAGCATCATCAAGGAAACGATCCAGCAACACCGGCGATTCATTGGAAACTTTAACGGCCTCATTCATATAGCGACGCAGTTCTTCTTCGTTGTACACGATCTCCATGGCTCGACCACCCAACACATAGGAAGGACGCACCACCAGCGGATAACCGATTTCAGCGGCCAGTTTGACCGCCTCTTCTTCTGCACGGGCAGTACGATTAGGCGGCTGTAGTAAATCGAGTTTATCGATCAGCTTCTGGAAACGCTCGCGGTCTTCAGCCAGGTCAATAGAATCCGGTGAGGTACCAATAATCGGCGCACCTGCTGCTTCCAGATCCCTTGCGAGTTTCAATGGCGTCTGGCCACCGTACTGAACGATAACGCCTTTAGGTTTCTCCAGATCGATCAACTCCATGACGTCTTCATAGGTCAGGGGTTCAAAATACAATCGATCCGATGTGTCATAGTCCGTAGAAACGGTTTCGGGATTACAGTTGACCATGATCGTTTCATAGCCTTCATCGCGACAGGCCATCGCAGCATGCACACAGCAATAGTCAAACTCTATACCCTGACCGATGCGGTTGGGACCACCACCGAGCACCATGATCTTTTCCCGGTTAGTGGGTTCAGCTTCACACTCTTCTTCATAAGTGGAATACATATAAGCCGTATCAGTTGCAAACTCGGCGGCACAGGTATCCACACGCTTGTAAACCGGACGCACACCTAACTTGATACGATGATTTCTGAATTCCTTTTCACTGATACCCAGTAAGGTTGCAAGTCGCGAATCCGAGAAACCCTTGCGCTTCAGTTTGCGAACCCGCTGCATATCCATGGCCTGCATTCCCTGCGTCCTGATTTCAGCCTCATGGTCAATCAGATCTTTAATCAGTGTCAGGAACCAGGGATCGATGGCGGTCAGTTCAAATACTTCCTCTAAAGTAAAACCTGCACGGAAGGCATCACCAACATACCACAGTCGTTGTGGCCCGACTGTTTGCAATTCGGCACGAATTTTTTTCCTTGCATTAGGTTCATCAAGGTCGATCATTTCATTGAAGCCATCAGTACCAATCTCGAGACCGCGCAACGCTTTATGTAGTGATTCCTGCTGGGTACGACCAATGGCCATCACCTCGCCCACCGACTTCATCTGTGTCGTCAGGAAAGCCTCGGCCTGGGGAAATTTCTCAAAGGTGAAACGCGGGACTTTTGTTACAACATAATCGATGGTAGGTTCAAAAGAAGCCGGGGTAGCGCCACCTGTGATCTCATTTTGTAATTCATCCAGGGTATAACCCACTGCCAGCTTGGCCGCCACTTTAGCAATTGGAAATCCGGTCGCCTTTGATGCCAGTGCTGATGAGCGGGACACCCGAGGATTCATCTCAATGATGATCATGCGACCGTTTTCGGGATTAATCGCAAACTGCACATTGGAGCCGCCGGTATCGACACCGATTTCTCGTAACACGGCCAACGAGGCATCACGCATAATCTGGTATTCTTTGTCCGTTAACGTTTGGGCCGGGGCAACGGTGATAGAGTCGCCGGTATGCACTCCCATTGGATCCAGATTCTCAATTGAACAGATGATGATGCAATTATCCTTGTGATCTCGCACCACCTCCATTTCATATTCTTTCCAGCCCAGTGCAGATTCTTCGATGAGCAATTCATTAGTGGGCGACAAATCCAGGCCGCGCTCACAAATTTCAACAAACTCTTCCTTGTTATAAGCAATGCCACCACCGCTACCGCCCATGGTAAAAGAAGGGCGAATAATTGCGGGAAAGCCAATTTGAGCCTGTACCTGCAATGCCTCTTCCATGCTATGGGCAATGGCAGAACGCGGCATATCAAGACCAATTTTTTTCATCGCCTGGCGAAACAGGTCCCGATCTTCGGCCTTATCGATGGCTTCTTTTTTGGCGCCGATCATTTCGACACCGTACTTTTTTAATACCCCTTCTCGATCCAGGTCCAGGGCACAGTTCAATGCAGTTTGACCACCCATGGTAGGGAGTAATACATCGGGTCTTTCTTTTTCAATAATGCGCGCCACTGTCTGCCAATGAATTGGCTCAATATAAGTGGCATCGGCCATCTCCGGGTCAGTCATAATTGTCGCCGGATTGGAGTTGACCAGGATCACCCGGTAACCTTCTTCTTTTAATGCTTTACATGCCTGTGCACCGGAGTAATCAAACTCGCAGGCCTGACCAATCACAATCGGTCCTGCGCCGATAATTAAAATACTGTTTATATCTGTACGCTTTGGCATGATTCTCTACTTCTTGTGCTCTTCAATTAATTCTACAAAGTGATCAAACAAACCAACAATGTCATGTGGTCCCGGGCTTGCTTCAGGGTGCCCCTGAAAACTGAAGGCCGGGACATCGGTACGGTGCACACCCTGTAATGAGCCATCGAAAAGTGAACGATGTGTTGCCGTCAGGTTCTCAGGCAAACTGTCTTCATCTACCGCAAAGCCGTGGTTTTGGCTGGTGATGAGTACCTGTTTGGTTTCCAGATCCTGTACCGGATGGTTAGCGCCGTGATGCCCAAATTTCATTTTCACCGTTTTTGCACCACTGGCTAGTGATAACAGCTGATGGCCAAGGCAAATGCCAAAAGTCGGGAGTGCGGCTGCAGTAATTTCTTTAATGGCCTCGATGGCATAGTCACAGGGCTCAGGATCGCCCGGGCCATTCGAAAGAAAGACACCATCCGGATTCATGGCCAACACATCTTTTGCCGACGTCGTCGCAGGCACGACAGTTACATCACAATTTCTATCAACTAATAAACGCAAAATATTACGTTTAACACCGAAGTCGTAAGCAACGACTTTGTATTTTGGTGTCGCAGCAGGGATGGTATGACCCTCTTCCAGATCCCAGACTGTCTCTTTCCAGCTGTATTGTTTGTCTGTGGTTACTTCTTTAGCCAGGTCCATGCCTTTCAGGCCGGCAAAAGCCCTGGCATTTTCTATTGCCTGTTGCTCATTGATGTTACCTGCCATGATGCAGCCATTTTGGGCACCCTTCTCACGCAGAATACGAGTAAGCTTACGTGTATCGATATCTGAAATCGCAACAACTTCATTTCGTACCAGGTATTCATCCAGTGATTCACGATTACGCCAGTTACTGGCGATCAGTGGCAGATCCCTGATAATCAGTCCTGCAGAAAAAACAGCTCTGGACTCTTCGTCTTCGGGAGTGGTTCCG
>JASFLL010000160.1:0-4802 GCA_050118115.1 Thioalkalispiraceae bacterium | reverse complement strand
AAAACGATTGTGACCAGTCATATGCAGGTACAACGTAATAAAAATGCGGCCCAGGACAGGCCACTGGAACTGAACGGGCGTTATTTAAAATTATTGTCGGTAGAACTGGATAACAAAACATTAACAGCAGACCAATATGAGCTCGGCGAGGAGAGCTTAACAATAAAAAAAGTTCCGGCGAAGTTTTGCTTAACAATTTCCACCGAAATATCGCCTGAAAAAAATACCGCCCTGGAAGGGCTCTATGCCTCAAGCGGCATGCTGTGTACCCAATGTGAGGCAGAAGGTTTCCGTCGGATTACCTATTTTATGGATCGCCCCGATGTCATGAGTCGTTATCAGGTCAAGATGATTGCAGATAAAAGTCGCTATCCGGTTTTATTGTCCAATGGTAATTTGATCGAGCAGGGAGACCTCAGCAACGGACAGCACTATGCAGTCTGGCAGGACCCAAGTTTAAAACCCAGCTATTTATTTGCCCTTGTTGCCGGTGATTTAAAACATATCGAGGACAGTTTTACCACGAGCTCGGGACGTAAAGTGACTTTGCGTTTGTATACCGAGGCGGAGAATATTCACAAGTGTGATCATGCCATGCAGAGTCTTAAACAGGCGATGCTCTGGGATGAGCAAACCTATGGCCGCGAATATGATCTCGATATCTATATGATCGTTGCAGTCAATGATTTCAACATGGGGGCAATGGAAAACAAGGGGCTTAATATATTTAATGCTTCCTGCGTGCTGGCCTCGCCAGAAACCGCAACCGATGATGACTACTACAAGATCCAGAGTATTATCGGTCATGAGTATTTTCATAACTGGTCAGGCAATCGCGTTACCTGTCGTGACTGGTTTCAGTTAAGTCTCAAGGAAGGTTTTACCGTTTTCCGCGACCAGGAGTTTTCAGCCGACTTGAATTCTCGTTCAGTCGAACGTATCCACTCAGTCGATGTTTTAAGGACGCACCAGTTTGCGGAAGACAGTGGACCCATGGCACATTCGGTCCGTCCTGATCACTATATTGAGATTGGCAATTTCTATACGGTAACGGTTTATAACAAGGGCGCCGAAGTGGTGCGTATGTTGAACAATCTTACCGGCAAACAAGGTTTCCGCAAGGGAACGGATCTTTATTTTTCCCGTCACGATGGCCAGGCGGTTACCTGTGATGATTTTGTTAAGGCAATTGAAGATGCTAATGGAATTAAACTGGATCAATTTAAAAACTGGTACAGTCAGGCCGGAACACCTGAATTAACGATAAGTGGAAAACACGATAGCCAGAATAAAACCTACACACTCACTGTCAAACAACATACTCCGGCGACTCCCGGACAACCTGACAAAGAACCTTTCCATATTCCGCTGGCTGTGGGTTTACTGGACAGTCAGGGGAATGATATGGGTTTAGAAATCGCTGGTGAAACCAATGACTCAGGTAGCATCGTACTGAGCGTGACCCAGCCTGAACAGGACTTTATATTTGAAAATATTAAGCAGCCACCGGTACCTTCCGTACTGCGTGGTTTTTCAGCGCCGGTCAAAATAAAGATGCAACGTAGTGAAGATGAACTGGCATTTCTACTGGCCCATGACAACGATCCCTTTAATCGCTGGGATGCTGGGCAATCACTGGCTCTCCAGGAATTATTGCGCCAGATTCATGCTCATCAAAATAAGGAACCGTTACCGGAGCCTGTGGCATTAACTGAAGCTTTATCGCAGGCCATCAACGACCGTGAGATAGACAAGGCTTTACTGGCGATGATCCTCAGTTTGCCATCAGAATCTTACCTGGCCGATCAATGTGAGACCGTCGACCCTGACGCAATTTATCATGCCCGCTTATTTACACGTCGCCATCTTGCCAACACGCTGGTAGCGGAGTTTGAAGCATTATTTAATGAGCAGGTAAGTGATCAACCCTATTACTTTGATGACAGTGAAATGGCACGACGTACTTTAAAGAATGTCTGTCTGGGTTACCTGGCTGAGACCGAACAGGCTGGTTATTTTGATATCTGTTATAAACAGTTTGAGACAGCCGATAATATGACCGAGATGCAGGCCGCATTAATTATCCTGTCTCAGCATGATATCAAGCAGCGTAGTCAGGCCCTTGAGCAGTTCTATACAAAATGGAAACATGATGCCCAGGTCGTGGAAAAATGGCTGGCCATCCAGGCCGCTTCAAGATTGCCCGACACGTTACAAAGAATTGAGTCGTTGCTTCAGCATGAAAGTTTTTCGATGACGAATCCCAATAAAGTTCGAGCATTATTGGGTGGATTTAGTCGGGGTAACCCGCATAACTTCCATGCCCGTGACGGTTCAGGGTATGTGTTTTTAACGAACAAAATATTGGAACTCGACAGGATCAATCCATCAATTGCTGCACGGCTGGTGCAGGTGATGGCTCGCTGGCAACGGTTTGAGCAAACTCGAAAGGAATTGATGCAGCAGGAATTACAAAGGATTTTGCATAACAAGGATCTTTCCAGGGATACTTATGAGGTCGTATCGAAAAGTCTTGCTGATTGATTTAAATACTAAATTGCATGGACACAATTTCTTCCGGCCCGTTTTGCCGTATACAACGCCTTGTCAGCAGTTTTGATGACATCCTGCGGGGTGTTGTGATGTTCTTCACGTTGTGCCAGGCCAATACTCACCGTTACCTGCACTTTGATGTCTTTACCAGACTGTCTGGGTTGTTCTGGTTTTTTCCTGGGTCGCTTTTTGCTACGAATATGAAATTGATTCGCGGCAATCGTCTTGCGTAGATTATCAACGTGCTCCAGTACCTCATGGGTTTCCTTATTCCTGAAAACCAGGGTGAACTCTTCACCTCCATAACGATAAGCCTTCCCACCACCGGGAATACGATTGAGTTGTGCTGCAACCATGCGTAAAGCCTGGTCACCGACATCATGGCCGAACTTGTCATTGAGTTTCTTGAAATAATCCAGGTCCAGCATGGCAACACAATATCGCTTACCTAGTCCCAGCAGGTCCTGTTTCAATGCGCGCCGCGATGGCAGGTTGGTTAGTTCATCGAGATAGGCCAGGTTATATGAATTCAGGATAACAGCGATAAGCAGCGATGCAGCGCTAATTGTAAAATAAATCATTGCCACGGAAGGGTTGGCCACCGAGTTGAGTGCCATTGCCATAGCCAACAGGCTCATCAAGCCACCACTGCGTAAAACCGTAGCTTTTATAAATAACTGGACAATGATAGTGATCAGGCAAAGCCCGATAACAATCAGTCCAGGTTGAGTGATTTTAACGTAATCTGGCCAGGGGTTTTGCCACAGTACCGAGCGCAGGTATTGGCTGATTTCAGAATGGGAATATTTCAATAATAAAACAACCGCTGTGATTTGCAGCAGGCTTACACTCAAACGTTTCAGCATTTGCCAGCGCCAGATGCCTTTTTCCGGCATGAGGTTCTGTAAAAAGTAATTCAAAGGAATGAAGACACAGGAGAGAGCAAACAGCATACTCTGTGATTCGATAGGCAGGTTGGGTGACCAGATGTACTGGCGAATTCCCCAGTAACTCAGGCCGATCACCAGTAATAAATGAAACTCACGTCCGTTATTGTATCCCCAGGCCAGAAAGGCAGCCGCGAAGATTAACAGGTAAGGCAGGTAAGGCAGCGATGCATAAAAAGAACCGAGGTAGTGTTGTACCTCCTTGCTAAACAGGAACAGCAACAAGCTGCAAGCAGGCATCAGAATGGTCAGAAAAATACGACGTGCATAAATGCTGGGCACTTGAAAACGTCCATGGATAAGAGAGTGTTATTGATTATGACGACCCACCAGGTCCAAACCTGAAGGGCTTTTTTCACAGTTTGTGAGGTGAGTACAGAGAATTTCTGGTTGCTTAGGGGGAGGGCTGTTAACTGGCGATCCGGTTGCGAATAGCTGCTGAAAAATCCAGCATCCGCTGTACGGAAACCATGGCCTGTTTACCTATTTGGGGATCGACATGAATCTCGTTGTCACCGGTTTCCAGAGTGCTAATAAGGTTTTCCAGGCTATTCATGGCCATCCAGGGACAATGGGCGCAACTGACGCAGGTCGCACCGATACCGGCGTTGGGCGCTTCTATGAATGTTTTACCAGGTGACGCCTGTTTCATTTTGTAGAAGATGCCATTATCCGTGGCGACTATAAATTCCGGATTCGGTAACCGTTGGGAAGCCTTGATCAGGGCGGTGGTCGAACCAACTTCATCGGCCAGTTTGATGACATCCGGAGGCGATTCCGGGTGGACCAGGACTGCCGCGTTCGGGTGTTGTTTTTTCAGGCTGGCCAGAGCATGAGCCTTGAATTGTTCATGGACGATACAGCTGCCTTGCCATAGTAGCATGTCAGCCCCGGTCACAGATTGGACATAACTGCCCAGATACTTGTCCGGAGCCCATATTATTTTCTCTCCCTGTTCATGGAGGTGAGCAATCACTTCCCTGGCAATGCTTGAGGTGACAACCCAGTCGGCGCGGGCTTTTACTGCCGCACTGGTATTGGCATAGACCACGACCGTACGATCCGGGTGGGCATCGCAGAACTTGTTAAATCGCTCAATCGGGCAACTCAGATCCAGCGAGCACTCGGCCTGGAGAGTAGGCATGAGCACACGCTTTTCGGGATTGAGGATCTTGGCGGTTTCACCCATGAAACGGACACCGGCGACGAGCAGGGTTGAGGCAGGGTGCTCGTGGCCAAAACGGGCCATGTCCAGGGAATCTGAGACAAAACCACCGGTTTCGTCAGCCAGACGTTGTAAAT
>JASFLL010000159.1:0-4808 GCA_050118115.1 Thioalkalispiraceae bacterium | reverse complement strand
ACGGCTTATTATTACACCCGGCGAGCCCGCAGGAATTGGACCTGATCTTATTCTGCAGTACATACATACCTCGCAACCATCGCTGCCTCTCATAGTTATTGCAGATCAAACGCTATTAGCCACGCGCGCTAAACAACTCGGCATAGAAGTTAATATCCGAGAATATTCAGACGATCTGGAGTTTCTATCCGCTGCTTCGGATACGCTGTATGTTAAACATGTTCCTCTGGAAACACCGTCCCAACCTGGCAAGCTAAATCCGAAGAATTCCCGCTATGTCATTCGTTGTCTGGATCTTGCCGTGGAATTATGTGAGCAACCAAACAGCGCTCTGGTAACAGGCCCTGTACATAAAGGTATAATCAATGATGCCGGTATCCCATTTAGCGGGCACACCGAATATCTGGCTGAACGTGCGGGCATTGAATTACCGGTAATGATGCTGGCCACCGAAGGTCTGCGAGTCGCATTAGCTACAACACATATACCACTTGCCAGAGTCAGTCAACAAATCACCAGGCCACTACTCACCAAAGTCCTCTCAATTTTACATAAGGATCTTGTCAGTAAGTTTGCGATCGCCCAACCCAGGATCACTGTCTGTGGTCTGAACCCACATGCAGGTGAGTCCGGTCACCTCGGTACCGAAGAAATTGAAATCATTGAGCCCGTTATGGAGTATCTACGCAAACAGGGCATGCAACTTACTGGTCCAGTACCTGCCGATACTGCATTCACACGCGACAAAATGCAGCAGGCTGATGCCTACCTTGCCATGTACCATGATCAGGGACTGCCGGTTTTAAAACACGTGGGATTTGGGCAGGCAGTCAATATCACCCTGGGACTTCCTTTCATTCGTACATCAGTTGATCACGGAACCGCGCTTGAGCTTGCCGGAACGGGTAAGGCCGAAGTGACCAGTCTTAAACTTGCCATGGATTCAGCCCAGGAGCTGATTAATAACATGGTTAAGACGTATGTCTGAATTTAAAAACCCGCGAAAACGATTTGGTCAGAATTTTTTACATGATCAAAACATAATTAATAAAATCGTTACTGCGATAAATCCAAAAACAGAAGATGACATTGTTGAGATTGGCCCCGGACGTGGCGCCCTTACCATGCCAATTCTCGATACAGTAAAACATCTCGATGTCATCGAAGTTGATCGCGACCTGATTCAATGGTGGCAGGACAAGCATATCAGCAATCTAAGCATCCATGCTGTCGATGCCATGAAGGTAGATCTTTGTTCGTTACGACCCGGTAAAAAACTGCGTGTCATTGGGAATCTGCCCTACAACATCTCCACACCCCTGCTGTTTCACTTTTTTAAACACATCGGCTGCATCATCGATATGTACTTCATGCTACAAAAAGAAGTCGTTGAGCGAATCGTTGCACAACCCGGCTCCAAAACATATGGTCGGCTAAGTGTGATGACTCAATTTTACTGCCAGGCGCAATTACTCTTTACCGTAAGTGCCAATGCATTTAACCCACCCCCAAAGGTCGAATCCGCCATCGTGCAGCTTATCCCTGATAACAGATATCAACAGGTCGACCCGGATGCATTTGCAAAGGTCGTTCAGCAGGCCTTTTCCCAGCGCCGCAAAACCCTGCGTAACTGCCTCAAAGGCTGGTTTGATGCCGCACAGCTGCAAGAGCTCGGTATCGACCCTACAGCCAGAGCTGAAACACTGGAATTAGCCGATTTCGTGCGCCTGGCCGAGGCCGCACTGACTAAATTTGACTAACTCCTTGTTACATCTGGATAATTTCAGAATTTTCTTACTATAAAATATCCCTCCCTCAAGACGATAACTCTAATATATACATTTATCTCCCGAGCTCCTGCAGGTTCGGCGAATCAAAAAGGACAGGCGCAGGATGGCCATAGCAATGGATAACAGTTCCCTGTTACTTTACCGGGTCGGACCGGTATTGTGCTGTGCACCTACGTTACCGATAAATAGCATTATTCCTCCCCCGACGCTGACCCACCCACCCGGCTCAGATGCAGCCCAGCCTGGTATTTTCAGACACGCAGGCCATATTGCTGCCAGCATCGATCTTCGCTACAAGTTTGGGGTAGAGCAGGAACACTGGGCGCAATCCAGTAAAGTTATTGTCACCGAGATCGAGCCTGGACTGGTAGGTTTTTGGGTCGATGAAATTATGGATGTGATGGGTTTTCCTGCCAGTGGCTGGGGTCCGTTACCTGCCCACTTGCCAAAAGGTATATTCACACGAACCTTAATCCTGAAAAATATAATTTATCTTTATGCAGAATTTAGCCAGCTTTACAAAATCCCGAATAGCGGTTACTTGCGTGTTTACATTGAACAATTGTTAGAACAACAGGAACAGAAAAAACAGAACAGGACTCAAAGCGTACAGTCTGCCAGCAAGGTAACCAGCGATAACAGCATGTTCAATGCTACAAAAACTGCAAAACCTGTTGCGACCATAAAAAATAATTCAGTAAAAAAAAGTAGCACTGCTTATGAGGATACGACCTTTTCCGGGAGTCACAGACCGCCACAGCCAGATGCACAACATGGGTTGTCAAACACATCAATACTTCAGAAAAATACTACCGGCAGGCATAGGATTGTAACCACAGGTGGAGACAATAACACATCTGAAACAAGCGGAACGACACATCACAACATTATTTCATCACGGGAAAACGCGACAGCCGATAAACAGGCAACATCTTCCGTGTCTATTAAATCATCCGGCCACAGTTATCAGCTTCCCGAACAAACCGCCCTGGATGGCCAACAGGCTACACAAGCAAAGACGGTTATTGAGGACATACCTGAAACATCATCGGCAACAAAAAATATGGTCGACAGGAATAATACTGTTGCGTCCAGACAGCAGGAAACTGCCAGCATCATACCGGGATTGATTCTTATATTTTTGTTCATTGGCATTTTTGCAGGACTGTTCTGGATTTTTACACACACGAGTACAGACCTTGACAAGAAAAACGAAGATCAGCAACTCAGTGTGACATCGAGTGCCAACAATAGTCTAAAAACACAAAATCACGCTGACCCGCTACCTGAAGTCATCGAACCTGTACAAACTGAAGCGCTCGCTGTAGAGGCCACTAATCCTGAGCCTGCTACCGTTGAAGATACACCTGGCATGGATACCGAGACCACAGATGAAAAAATAATTTTAACCACAACCAGTGATACAACTGTCTCAAAAAAAATAGAATCAGAAAAAGTCGAACCAGCAATAGACGAAACAATCCCTGCTACAGCTGATGAGCCTGATAACACCACAACAACCACTGAGTCATCTAACTTCAAGGCGGAAATCAAAAAAGATGCGCAGGGTATTACGATTGTGCTGGATGCCCCCGATGAAGAAAACGTATTCAAGCATGCACAGCAGCCTGCCAAGACAGATACTGATCCAGACAGTGGCATCACTCCGCAAAAGACAATTGATCGCGAAGCCAGCCACGACCAGACAGATACCGTTAATAGTGAACAGCCCCCGGACGATTATCAAAAAACGGGCGACATGCTGGCCGGGACAAAACCAGACCCGAGAATTATCACAACGGAGATCACGCATATAGTAGTCAAAGGTGATACGCTGTGGCATATTGCCATCAAATATGTGCATGACCCCTACAAGTATCCTGAACTGGCCAGGCTCAGTAATATCAAAAACCCCGATTTAATTTACCCAGGCGATAGTGTCCGAATTATCAAACGAAAAAAATCATACCGGGCAGCAACTCAATAATCAGGTTGTCTGCATTCGTGATCTCGAAGCCTGGCAGTTGCAGACACTGCTGCGCCCATATGGCCTGGTTGTCGAAATAGTAGACAGTCAGGCCCCTATCCCCGGTAGTTTCTGGGGTGATGAAGAAGCCGGACTAATAACAAATACCCTCTACGTCCAGCTGCATACCCCGGTCCATTCAGCCCTGCACGAGGCCTGTCACTATATCTGTATGGACCCACAGCGGCGAGCCAGTCTCGATACCAATGCCGGGGGCGACTATGACGAAGAAAATGCCGTCTGTTACCTGCAAATCCTGCTGGCCGATCATCTGCCACCACTAAATAAAACACGCATGATGGCCGATATGGACGCATGGGGATACAGTTTCCGGCTTGGTTCGACCGCACGCTGGTTTCACGAAGATGCCGAGGATGCTCGTAACTGGCTGATTGAAAAAGGGATTATTACAAATTCCGGAGCCCCGACATGGGAATTGCGCGGTAACTAGCTAGACGACCGTTTACGCCCAGACGCTGATGTGAGGAGAAGACAATGTCTTTTGACAATATTCATAATTACTACGAGACCGTGGTTATCAACCGTCTGAATGAGATGGTCAACGCTGATTTTATCGATTCAGACTCTCAGTTTCTGGAAGATGTGGCCTGTGTCGCCCTGAACCAGCTACCGGCCCGCTATATCAAATACGACATCGATATGTATTATTTTATGACCATTGATGAACGCGAGAAAATGGAATATGACGTCCATAAAGCGGTCAGCTCGGCGATCGAATATGTCATGCAAAACCGGAATAAACACGCAAACCAGGCCTGAGAGAAGGCATTTTACCCGTCGACTTCTTGAGAGTAGAATAATCACCACGACTTTCGAGAAAGAAACGGCAATGAGTGAAATACCCGCATACAATACCACGGTTTCAGTCGAAACCTGTTACATCCCCGAACAGTCTGATCCGGATCATGATCGGTTCGCGTTCGCCTATACCATTACGATCAAAAATGAAGGCAGCGTCCCGGCCAAGTTAC
>JASFLL010000158.1:0-4813 GCA_050118115.1 Thioalkalispiraceae bacterium | reverse complement strand
GGTCTGATTCGAAATGGTGATGTGATCACCATCGATGCTGAATCTCTATCACTGGATGTGGACCTTTCTGATGAAGAGCTGCAAAAGCGTCGTGCGGAGTGGGTCATGCCTCCATACAAAGCAACCCGCGGGACGCTGTATAAATATATTAAAAATGTGAAGGATGCCTCACAAGGCTGTGTCACCGATGAGTAACAGACCAATGACCTAGTGGCGAAAATTAATGTTAAGTATTATAAAGCATAAGTAACTTATTGATATTAATTATAAATTAATTATCTTAACAATATGTCACATTTTTATCGCCCCCTTTAGCAGCCTTTGATAAAATGCCTACATAATAAACAAGAACATTTTTAATACGGTGATCTGGGGAGGTCATTATGTTAAGCAAAAATACGCCGGTGGTTGGCAACTGGTATGTCAATCGAACGGGTCAGTTGATTAAAGTGAAGTTACTGGAAATGCTGCAAGGCGTTCCCGTGAAGGCAATGATCGAGTATCTCGATGGCACAACCAAAATTATCGATATGCAGGCCTGGTCATGCCTTGAACTGAATCGGCATATCAGCCGTGGTGGTTCGGTGCGTTTTAACCAGTAATACAACGATATAATTCAGACCAGATAAATAAGGCATCACGCCAGGGGAAGGAAAAGCCTGGAAGGATTCTGTTCCTTTCGGGCTTTTTACATTTTGCGATTTATAACAAGGAGTCTTGAAGCGTGTCACAAGCGTATTTAGACGATTTGCAGGAGCGCTTACGCCAGTTTGCTATCGACCGTGACTGGGAACAGTTTCATGCCCCCAAGAATCTGGCCATGGCTCTGGCTGTTGAAGCAGGCGAACTCATGGAACACTTTCAGTGGCTAAGTGAAGCTCAGAGTGAAACACTGGATGCCCAGCAACTGGAGAAAGTAGGCCTGGAGGTGGCGGATGTTTTTATTTTTACCGTCCGACTGGCCGATCGAATGGGTATCGACCTTGCTGACCTGGTTGAAAGAAAAATCAGGCTGAACGAAAAAAAATACCCTGCTGAATTGGTGAGGGGAAGTTCCAAAAAATATACCGAGTACAACCAGGAATAAACTGGTTTACTTTTTCGATGTTTTTGCCAACAGGGAACTTACCCCGCTGACGTTCAAAGGACCACTGTAAAAATTACCCTGTATCTCGTAACAGTGACGACTGGTTAGAAATTCCAGTTGTTCCTCCGTTTCAACGCCCTCAGCAACAACATTCAGGTTGAGACTCTGCGCCATGACGATGATTGCAGTTGCAATGGCCGCATCATCACTATCTTCTATGACGTCCTGAACAAAGGAGCGATCGATCTTCAATGTTGCTATCGGAAAACGTCGTAGGTAGTTCAGGGAAGAATAGCCGGTTCCAAAATCATCCACCGCTATCTGCACACCGACATGACTCAGGGTATTGAGAGCACTGACGGTCTTGCTGGCGTTACGCATCAGTAAGGTTTCGGTTAGTTCCAGTTCGAGCCGCTCCGGCTCGATCCCGGTTTCAGAAATGATGCTATGAAATGACTGGATAAAGTCTGGATTGTTAAACTGGCGACTCGACAGGTTGACGCACATTCTAAGTGATTCGTAGCCTTGCTGATGCCATTCAACGGCCTGCTCACAGGCAGTTCTTAATACCCAGTCGCCCACCGTGACAATCAGTCCGGATTCCTCCAGGATGGGAACAAAGTCTGTGGGCGAGACTACGCCATAGTCAGGGTGTTGCCAGCGTAACAGAGCCTCAACAGCTGTGACTTTTTGAGTACGAGAATCAATCTGGGGTTGGTAGTCCAGGTAAAACTCACCACGTTTAAGTGCGTGTCTGAGGGAGTTTTCCAGGGTCAGTCTTTCAAAAGCACGCGCACTCATTTCATTGGAAAAAAACTGATAATTATTCTTGCCCAGGTGCTTGGCACGATACATCGCGACACCAGCATTGCGTAGCAGGGTCTCCGAGTCATCACCATCTGATGGGAAAATACTGACGCCGACACTGGCAGTGAGGAGAATTTCGTGTTGGCGAATAGAAAAAGGTTTTGCGAAGGTATCCAGGATTTTTTTCGCCAGCTGGGAAACATCTTTTTCTGCGGCGACATCATCGAGCAGAATTGCAAATTCATCCCCTCCAAAACGGGCAATGGTATCGCCTATACGTACACTGCTACTCAGTCGCTGTGTGAGCTGTACTAATAATGTGTCACCGACATCTTCTCCATATGAGTCATTAATATTCTTGAAGTTATCGAGATTCATAAAAATTACGGCGATGACACGATTGTGCCAATGGGCACGCGCCATGGCCTGGCGTAACCGATCAAGAAACAGGGTCCGATTCGGGAGTTTGGTGAGCGCATCATGATGCGCCATATAATCGAGACGCTCCTGAGTCCGCATACGATCCGAAATATCCTTGCCGGTTGAAATAAAGTGAGTTATCTCTCTATTGTGAGTACGTACAGGTGTAATCGTTTTTTCTTCATAATAAGTTGAACCATCCTTGCGTATATTGATGAAAACGTCACTGAAGTTTTCACCTTTTAGCAAGGTATCCCACATACCCTGGTAAAATGTCTGGTCCTGCTTCCCTGATTTCAACAATCTGGGATTATGTCCTATTACTTCATTCTGGCTATAACCGGTCGTGGCTTCAAATGCAGGATTTACATATTCTACGGTACCGTCAGCGCGCGTAATCATAACCACATCCGTCGAGGTTTCTAAAGCCGCCGAGATTATTTGTAGTTGTGTTTCCACTTGTTCCAGGCGAGTGATATCGTTTGCCACGCCAATAACTGAACTGACTTCACCGGAATTGTTAAGTACCGGATTATAGGTAACCTGGTAAGTATGCTGCCTAATTCGCACAGTAGCCTGTACGGCTTCACCATTGAGTGCTTTCTCGGCATCGTCAATGATATCAGGATGATTTTTGTAAACATCAAAAATCGATTCTCCGACTACTTGACCATCTTCGTAGCCCAGCGCTTCAAGGCCTTTTCCCACTGACAATGTAATAATACCCTTATCATCAATTGCCCAGATGATAACGGGTAAATTATCAATGACCGTATGTAACAGGGCATGACTTCTTTCCAGAGAATCCTGTTGCATGTATTGTTTGGTAATATTGCGGGTATCGGTTATTACTGCGATGACCTTATCATTTTCGATAACCGGATAAATTCTTGTTTCAAAGACGGATTCCTCGGCATCTCGATTGCGATGGTGAATTTCAATCTGATCTGGCTGGCTGCTAGCAAGCACTTTTTCAAATGCCTTGTTAAAGAGTTCCGCATCATGTTCGCTGAGGTGATCAAAAAGAGTCTGGCCGAGCAGATCGGCTTCACTCTCAAGCATGGGGTGGCTTCGGTTGTAAAATAGGATAGTACCCTCGGGGTCGAGAAACATTATCTGATCGAGAGAGTGTTTGGTCAGGGTGCGCCAGCGTTCCTCAGCGTTGCTGATCAGTTTGTCACGCAATACTTCAAGTATCTGGCTGGTTTGTGCCACTGTATCTTCCCTGGTTTCACTCTGGAGAAGTAACGCTGATCTTAACACGAGTCAGGGAGAATACCCCGATCTACATCAAGGAAATAGGCCAATATCAAGGGATAACCATGGCGACAGGAGTAGATTTAGCCAGATCCCTGCCTGAGCGAGCTTGATTGCCCCGGCCGCTCTATCAGGGCAATTTCATCTATATCGGAGATAGTGGAGCTGGTGTCAGCCAATTGGCGATTGACCGTAATTTGCAGTTTATCGGCGTGCATAGACTTTCCCCAGTCTGTCTGATAATGACCAAAAGCAGCACTTTCGCCATGAGTGATCTTTCCTTTACAACTGTCATCCTGGAGAGGGATAGGATACCTTAATATCGAAACTTTCAAGATGTTATTCGAGAACAGGACCAGAAATATTTATGAAAACCAGGATTAAGCAGCTCTATCAAGGTTCAATAGTAAGTCTGAATATTGAACAGGTACAGTTACCAAACGGCCGGGATTGTGAACTGGAGATTATCCATCATCCTGGTGGTGTCGCAATTGTTGCAATGAATGATCAAAATGAACTTTGCCTGCTGCGTCAGTATCGCCATGCTGCGGGAGGATGGATATGGGAAATACCCGCCGGGAAACTGGAAGCAAATGAAGCGCATAATCTGACCGCTGTGCGTGAGTTACAGGAAGAAGCGGGTATTAGAGCCGGTACGTGGCATTACTTTGGAAAAATGATCAGTTCCCCTGGTGTGTTTACCGAGGTTGTGCACCTTTATCTGGCTACTCAACTAAGTCCTACCCAGCTGGAACACGAACATGCTGAAGTCATAGAGGTGCATTGGCTGCCGCTGGGTAAAGTAATGCATATGGTGAAGACAGGAGAACTCATGGATGCCAAGTCGTTGGTTGCATTATTACATCTGCAACAATATCTGAGTGATCAAGGTGATGTCCTTTAAAGCGATTAAAATTGCCGTGAGCAGTTGCCTGCTGGGTAACCCGGTCCGTTATGATGGTGAGGATAAATACAACGAGTTAATCGTGAATTCGCTTAGCGGGCTATTTACTATTGTTGCGGTGTGTCCGGAGATGCTGGCTGGGTTAGGATCACCCAGGCCGCCAGTGCAACTGGTGAAAAGTAACAGTGGAATCCAGGCTGTAGGGGTAAATGATCGAACACTTGTTGTGACTGGGCAGATTGAGAAGGCAGCATCCACTTTTCCAGAGCAACATCCGGATTTGTGTGGCATGATTTTGAAAAGCCGATCACCCAGTTGTGGTCTGGGCTCAACACCTT
>JASFLL010000157.1:0-4815 GCA_050118115.1 Thioalkalispiraceae bacterium | reverse complement strand
TATCCATGTCTGGGTACCGGCGTAAAGTTGAGGATAACAATAACAAAGCGGTCACCGGATTTGCGTATATAACTAATTACGGATTGTTGTGAATCATGGCAATCAATCCATTCAAATCCCTGGTGATCAAAATCAAAGTGATGCAGGGCGGGTTTATCCCGATATATTCTGTTCAAGTCAGTGACCAGTTTCTTTATCCCCTGGTGTAAGGAGTAATCAAGTACGTACCAGTCCAGGCTCTGATTAAAGTTCCATTCATCGCCCTGACCAAACTCACAGCCCATGAATAACAGTTTCTTGCCGGGGTAGGTAAACATATAGGTGTAGAGTAAACGCAAATTGGCAAACTGTTGCCATTCATCACCAGGCATCTTGTGCAGCATGGAGGATTTACCGTGCACGACCTCGTCATGGGAGAATGGCAGAATAAAGTTTTCTGTGAATAAATACAAAAGCCCAAACGTCAGTTGGTCATGGTGATAAGTTCTGTGTACAGGTTGATGAGAAATATATTCAAGCGTGTCATGCATCCAGCCCATATTCCACTTCATTGAAAAGCCCAGTCCACCAATGTCAACCGGCCGTGTTACCTGGGGCCAGGCCGTTGACTCTTCGGCCATCACCACGGTACCCGGGTGTTCACGATGGGTCACCGTATTGAGTTCACGTAAAAAATGGATGGCTTCGAGGTTTTCGTTACCGCCGTGGATATTGGGTAACCAGTCCTTATTCTCACGCGAGTAATCGAGATAGAGCATGGAGGCAACGGCATCGACACGTAGTCCGTCGAGATGAAATTCTTTAAGCCAGTATATGGCGCTGGAGATTAGAAAATTGCGAACTTCATTGCGGCCATAATTATAGATTAACGTACCCCAGTCAGGGTGTTCGCCGCGGCGCGGGTCGGCATGTTCGTACAGGGCGCTGCCATCAAAATTGGCAAGTCCATGTTCATCCTTGGGGAAGTGCGCGGGCACCCAGTCCAGAAAAACGCCAATATCGTTTTGATGACAATGATCGACGAAATAACGAAAATCATCTGGCGTCCCAAAACGGGCGGTGGGAGCAAAATAGCCGACTGTTTGATAACCCCATGAGGCATCCAGGGGGTGTTCGGTGATAGGCAGGAGTTCAATGTGAGTAAATCCCAGTTCTTGCACGTAGGCCACGAGCTGATGGGCAAGTTCTCGGTAGTTCATAAACTCGCCATTTTGATCTTTTCTCCAGGAGCCAAGATGGACTTCATAAATACTCATCGGCTGGTGCAGCCAGGACTGTTCCTGGCGTCTGGCCAGCCAGGCCTGATCCTGCCAGTCATGGGTTGTTCTGGCTACGATTGAGCCGGTGCGTGGACGTAGCTCGGAAGCCTGGGCATAGGGGTCGGATTTTTGTTTGACCTGTCCGCTTTCCCGGTTGCGTATTTCAAATTTATAGAGGGCCTCAGAATTTAACCCCGGGATGAATAACTCCCACACCCCGGTATCACCCCGTGAGCGCATGGGATGACAACGTCCGTCCCAGCGATTGAAGTCACCGATGACGCTGACCCGTTCTGCATTGGGCGCCCAGGTGGCAAAGAGCACACCATTAATACCTTCACTGACGACAAGATGCGCACCCAGGAAATCATAGGCATGTAAATGGCGGCCTTCTTTGAACAGGTACAGGTCATAATCAGAGATCTGCGGTTTGAAAACATAGGGTTCATAGAATTCTTGTTCATACCCATTATTATCAATCCGGACCAGGGTATAAAACTCAGGCAGGTTTTGCGCTTTACCCCGCCACTCAAAGAGATCAGTATTAGCAATGCGGTTCAAGGGCTGATTTGTCTCTTTGATCTGCAAACTTTGAGTATGTGGTGAGAATGAACGTATCACCGTCTCATCACCATCTGGATGTCGACCCAGGATAGAAAAAGGGTCATGATGACGTGCATTGAGCAGGCGCACAAAATCGTCTGTCAGCGTCTCTGGCTTAGTGCTCGTGATATCGTTTGATTTAAGTCGCTTTGTCATTGGTTATAAATTTTCCAGTATTAATGCTTGTCTTGCAAATCCTGTGCGCAATTTAGGGGCATCGCAAGTGTTTTATAAAAAGTAAGCATTATCAAGAACTTGTATGTCAGATAGTTGTCACAAATATATAGTATTCTAAAGGTATTCATACGTATGCCTTGTAAATGTGCATCCTATTTAAAAGATGGTCTATTTTGTAGCGCAAATCTTGATAAGTTGATCTATTCTTCGATCTCGTGGAAGTTACTCTGCGAATTAAATAAGCAAAAATTGCGATATATCAATTAAATTAAAACGATTAAGGTTTAAATTCCACATTGGCAAGCAACTTGCAGTTTGAGGATTATGTAACCTCAATCGCTAAACAATAAAGGAATAGACGTTGCGTCATAGTCGTTCACCACGTTTTGTCAGTCGCTTAACCCGCGATACCTTAGCCCTGATCATGGCAGGCGGGAGAGGGTCCAGATTACAACAGTTAACCATGTGGCGAGCAAAACCCTCGGTCCCGTTTGGTGGCAAATTTCGTATTATCGATTTCCCTTTATCGAATTGTATTAATTCGGGAATTCGTCGAATCGGGGTCCTGACCCAGTATAAGGCGCATTCGCTTATTACCCATATTCAGCAGGGTTGGGGTATGTTTCGTGGTGAGTTTGGCGAATTTGTGGAACTCTTGCCAGCACAGCAACGTATTGAGGCAGCCTGGTATGCGGGAACGGCGGATGCCATTTTTCAGAATATCGATATCATCCGCAATCATGATCCCGAATATGTATTGATATTAGCTGGTGACCATGTCTACAAAATGGACTATGGCGCGATGCTTGCGGCCCATGTGGAAAATTCAGCGGATATCACCATTGGTTGTATCGAGGTCCCTGTTGAAGAGGCTAGTGGCTTTGGTGTGATGGGAGTGGATGACAACTGGCGGGTGCAGAGCTTTACTGAAAAGCCGGCTAATCCTGCCTCAGTCCCAGGCGATCCATCCATGGCCTTATGTTCGATGGGTATTTATATTTTCAACAAAGATTTTCTGATCGAGCAACTGATAAGAGACGCTGACTCAAGAAATTCTTCGCATGATTTTGGTAAGGATGTGATACCAAATCTTATAAACAAATACCATGCCTATGCCTATTCCTTTCAGGATCCTGTTACCCATAAAAAAGGATACTGGCGAGATGTCGGGACTGTTGATTCTTACTGGCAGGCCAACATGGAACTTATTGAAATCACCCCTGAACTCAATCTATATGATCAGGACTGGCCAATCTGGACTTACCAGGAGCAACTGCCTCCGGCAAAGTTTGTCTTTGATGATGAAATTCGACGCGGGCAGGCGATCAATTCCATGGTATCAGGAGGTTGTATAATTTCCGGTGCCAGGGTGCGTAATTCAGTTCTGTTTTCAAACGTTGAGGTCCAGTCATTTGCGGATATCGATGGTGTCCTTGCCTTACCTGAAGTCAGGATCGGTGAACACTGCGTGATTAAACGCGCGGTCATCGACAAAGGTTGTGATATTCCTGACGGCATGAAGATCGGCGTTAATCTGGAAGAAGATAAAAAACGTTTTTACGTATCACCAAAAGGGATAGTACTCGTTATACCGGAAATGCTTGGCCAGGAAATTCATCATGTCCGCTGATAACAAACTGGATGTTGTGCTCTATTGGCACATGCATCAGCCTGAATACAAAGATATACGTACAGGGCAATACCATTTGCCCTGGACATATCTGCATGTCATTAAAGATTACGTTGATATGGCTGCGCATCTTGAAGCCAACCAGGATGCAAAGGCGGTTGTCAATTTTACACCGACACTTTTATTACAAATCGACGACTACGCACAGCAGATTCAAGCCTGTTTAAAGCATGGCCACGCGATAAAAGATGAAATGCTGGATGCACTAATACAGCCGGTTCACTCGACCATACTCGAGACACGCCTGACACTGATTAAGCATTGTCTGCGTTCAAACAAGGAACGCCTGATCCAGCGTTACCCGCAGTATCAACGCCTGGCAGAGCATGCTGAATATCTGGAGAAACATCCGGATGCAATTATATATCTGCATGATCAGTTTTTGTCCGATTTGTTGATGTGGTTTCATCTGGCCTGGATGGGTGAAACAGTTTGTCGTACAGACTTGCGTGTTCATAAGTTAATCGAAAAAGGTATTGGCTTCTCACTGCAGGACAGAATCGACCTGTTAGAGATCATTGGCGAACTTTGCAGTAATGTGATTGCCCGCTATCGTAACCTGGCTGAACTAGGCAGAGTAGAATTATCTGTCACGCCTTATGCTCACCCTATCATGCCTTTATTGTTTGATATCCATTCAACATGCGAGGCCATGCCTGATGCGGAACTACCTCGTTGTCGACACTATCCAGGTGGGGAGCAACGTGTTGCCTGGCATATCCAGAAAGGTAACGAGGTTTTTGAACATTATTTTGGTTTTAAACCTGCAGGATGCTGGCCTTCTGAAGGTAGCGTGAGTGAGCAGACAGTCAAATCATTATCTGCGAGTGGATTTAAATGGCTGGCAAGTGGTGAAACGGTGCTACGAAACAGCTTGAATCATCAGGAAAATGCCGGCAGCAATGAAAATGTGCTGCACCTTCCGTATCAATACCAGGATAACCAATCAATCTGTTTTTTCCGCGACGATGGCCTTTCTGACCTGATCGGATTTACTTACGCAACCTGGCATGCCGATGATGCCGTGGCCAACATGATACATCACCTGGAAAATATTGCCGCGGCCTGTGCTGATGAAGATCGTGC
>JASFLL010000156.1:0-4835 GCA_050118115.1 Thioalkalispiraceae bacterium | reverse complement strand
GATAGCAACCGCAGGAGCTGTCATTGATTTTTGAACATTTCCTTCATCAAGACATGCCGTGAGCCTTTGTTTTGCTTTTTCCGTTGTAATGAATACAAATCTTGCCGGACAGGAATTTGCACTGGTTGGTCCCATTCTGGTCAGCTCATAAATTTGTCTGATTTGTTGTTCGCTAACGGGCTTATCCTGCCAATAACTATGGCTGCGTGCGTCGAGAAAAAGCTGATGTAAAGCCTGTTGATCTATCAACTGTGTCACTATTATCTCCTCAAATCTGTGAAGGTCTGGTGATTGAAAGAAGTTCACAAGCGTGATGCAAATCTTTGTCTGCACCAGCTAATGAAAACCGGGCAAGACTACCAGTTGTCATTAATTTGCCTGATTCTGTATAAGGTAAGTCCTGACTGGTAAGGTAGGCAACCAGTTCGTCTATTCCAGGATTGTGCCCAACAATCATAAGCGGGCCTTGACAGCTTCTGTAACTATCGATAATCGATAATAAGCTTGATCTGCTTGCTAAATAGAGGTCGGGTAAGTATCGGATACGACTCGCTTCATAATCCAAACCTTCACATACGAGTTGTGCGGTTTGTTGTGCACGTTTTGCTGTGGAACAGAGAATTTCGCCAGGAATAATTTCGTTTTGCTTCATCCAGTAGCCGATTCTGCCAGCGTTATCAATACCGCGCGGTGATAAGGGTCGTTCGTTATCCTGAAGATCGCCGCTCCAGTCAGATTTGCAATGCCGTAATATATACAACTGATCCATCGCTTAATCCCTTATGCAAAGGTAGTCATTACCCGCTGCAATTACTAAAATGAGTATTTAATCATACGCGTTTTACTACAGACTTTCCATGCTGGATAAATTAGGGCAAAATCTGTGGTTAATCAATCAAGAAATTTTCAGTGAGCAGTGTGTCTGAGCCAGTCTACTATAGTAAAAGACTATTAAATCCATTTAGCGGGGTTGTTCAGATTCTGGAGACAGACAATGCGCGAGCTATCAGTAATGATGGTATCAATTGGCAGATTCAAATCCAAAGGCAAGTATTCAAAAGCCCCTGGCATGAACTGGAATTCCCCGCTAAATATGATCGTAATTTCGTATATGGTATCTGGTCTAAATCAGGAGAACTGACCCGAGCCCCCATTCATCCTACTCTTTACCAGGAACACGTGGAACAATCAGCCCATGACCTGATGGCAACCCTGGCAAATTACCAGAACAGGATTCCCTTTCCACAAAAAGATAACTACGAATGCTGGTTACTTGACAGAACCAAACTCAGGCCCGTTGTGCTGGTTAACAGTTCAGTGGATGACAACCTCCCAGATTTTTCACGTAGTATGCATTGGAGCCCCTGTGAAAAAAATGATACCAGCTTTACAACAGAGGCATTTTTGACCCGCCAGGAAAAAGCAACGATAAAAATTCACGCCAAAGATATACTCAATGAGTTTATCCGAAAATTAACTGGAGCATCAGGCATCGCCATATGGGTGAAGCGTGATGAAAATGGTCATGGTCATTTTATTGCTGACAACCAGAAATCGAGAGCACCGAAACAGGAATTATTCTATCCAGAGGAATTTCCCACACTTGGTATTCAGCAGCATTGGGAGAACGATGATGAACAATTATTGATTAGTGATTATGTCCAGTGGTTGTCACCCATACTCCTGACATTATCCGGTCTTGAGAAATCAACACGGGCGCAACTCGAGATTCTGGCACAACAGCGTCCTTTGCTTGTCGACAGATACTATTATTTATACCCGGAAGTTATCGATGAGACATTATTGAAAAAGATTCTGGTAGAGGCCAGACTCAGAAGAAGTTCAGGACAGGTAGTTGAATAAAATTTTAATTGTATGGACAGCACATGTATTTGTCCTATTATAAACAGGTAAACCTTAATCCTGTGCGCGTGGCAAATTACGTTTCCAATGGCAAATATGACTAAATCAAAAACAAAAGCCATACTGACCATTATTTTCTCATGTGTCTTACTTTTTTTATTCTGGTACCTGTTCAATCCATTCAAAGAAACGACACGACTCGATGAGTTACGTTACCTTGGTCCATCGACAGGCAGACTAATGGAACGCCACATGGAATTCTACGAGGGATATGAACAAACCGGTGTCGTTGAACGAGCCCTGCATACGTTTTTATTTGGGAGCCGTGCACAGGTTCAAAACGACGCCATTAGAGCTTACCAGGAAGTACTTGACTATCTTGTTCAACACCCAAAAACAACTGAATCCTGGGATATACTCAATACCAAAGCTCGTTGGCTGATCACCATTGCCGAACTTCGTAGCCAGGATGAATTAAAACTTGCCTTAAAGCAATTTGATAATAACCCGGAAGAAGAAGTAATTGCTGCAGCTGTCCGCTATGCATATTTTGACGATTATAAAAACCTCTTTTCACCCGAAGTCTACACCGGTGCGACTATGGTGCCCACAGGTTGGGCAAAAGATCGCCTACGGCTACGGATTAACACCCGACTGAATAAACCGTATTTTATTAAACTTTTTTCTGAGCGATTGCTTACTAATGGTAAACGTCTGCGCCAGCATGTCCTGCAAATTGCAATCACCATAGCCTGTGTTATTCTGGTGGGTTTGTTCGTCATGATCAGGTATCGAATATTTTATATCCAGCCACCCTGGAAAAATGACATCCTTGATCATCCATGGCCTTTTTACGATGGTATCGCCGTTGCAGTGCCTGCCGCGGTCTTTGGCTTGCTTATCTGGCTTGGTTTACACCTGATTTCCAGTCACTTTTTCAGGCCGAGTATCCTGACATTATGGAGTACCATTTTTGCTTCCCTGCCCATGCTCTGGCTCATACATCATTACTTGCTAAAACCTCGAGGGCTCAACCTCGTATCTGCCTTCGGGCTGTCTTTAGGCGAAATCAAGTTTCGGGACTTTTTTGCACTGACTATTGCCCTCCTGTCTCTTGAACTTGTTGGATTATTATTAATCGGATGGGGTACCTGGAAACTGGGGCTGGGTAGTCATTGGGCGCAAGGTATACAGGAGCGCCTCGTGTTTGGCACAACAGAAACGGTAATATTCAGTGTTATTAATATTATTATTTGGACACCCATCTTTGAAGAAATCGGTTTCCGGGGTTTAATTTATACTTCATTAAGACAGCGGCTGACGCCAACCATGGCAATTGTACTCAGTGCCCTGCTATTCAGTGCATTACATCTTAAATCAGTCAATGGATTTCTTTCCATCTTCTGGAGTGGGCTGATCCTTGCTTATGCTTACGAGAAATACCGTAGCCTGCTGCCTGGCATCCTTATTCACAGTGCTGGTAACCTGCTCTACCTGAGTACCATTTTACTCTTTTATAGATAAGCTTGTTTAGGCATAATAGCGGCCGGACGAAATTGCCGAAACTGTTGAGGTAACGATGGCACGTGTAAAAATTTTCTCTACCGGTATTTGCCCTATCTGTGACAATACCAAAAATCTGTTAAGCAAATGGGGTATCGAATATGAAGAGGCCCGTGTTGATCAGGATCGTACTGAATTAAAAGAGATGCTGCAGGTTACTGATGGGGCACGCACGGTCCCCCAGATCATAATTGATGGTAACTGGATTGGCGGTTTTACTGATCTGACTGAATTACATATGGAAGGCAAGCTGGAAGAACTTATATCTAAATAATTGTATGATATGAAGTGTACCTGGCCAGGCGTTTAATTAGTCTTCATCTTCAAATACATATTCATACTCTTCTTCTTCTTCCCAGTCACCACTTTCATAATTATGCGTGATCTCATCACCGGGATAGATATCACATAGAGCACAAACTTCCAGGGTGTCATAGAGCACAACATTCGGGGAATCGCTATGATTAATGTATTTGAATTTACACAACATCCGAACTGGATAATCTTCGCTTACCCATAATGTATAAGGATCATCTTTATTGGTACGAATTGCCTGAATCGTTCCAAGTATTTCATCCTTGGCAATAAAGTCCTGTGCGAACAGGCCTTTCCCATGAATTGGACTTTTACGAATTCGCAACTTGGCATTATTTGGTGTAAAAAAAAGCATTGCCTGGTTATCCAGCTATCAGAATATCGAGGGCTGGATTATATCGGACCGTACTCAGAAATTCACTACTAAATTATTTTATAACGTTAACCGAGGAAGGCCTCTTTTGACTGTAAATATTCGAGTTCAGCTTCAGTACTTTCCCTGCCAAGAATACGATTTCGATGGGGGAACCGACCAAAACGCTCAATAATACTGCGATGATGGTGCGCGAACCTTATATTGTTTTTCAAATTTGCGTTTTCAAACAGCTCCACGGCCCGCTTCTGATCCTCCAGGCTCTCACTGTGCATAAAAGGCATATACATAAAGGCCTTCTGGGCATCATTAAGTTGTTGATCAAATGACTGTAAAATTGCATGGCTGGCCACCTCACGTGCACGCGCTTCAGTGGCGAAACTCTGTTTTTGCCCACGATAGATATTCAATGGGATCTGATCAAACAATATTATTAGTGCAAGACAACCTGTCGCTGCCTGCATCCAGCTATCGTATTTACCCGTCAGCGCATCACGATAAACTGTTTCGTATTTTTCTCGCAGCTCGTGATCGAATTCCGGGGTGGAATTAAACCAGAGTTTAACAACACCTTCTGAAAACCAGAATTGCAAAATGTCTTCATAATCAGCAGACGATGCCATAACAATTAACCTTTTTTGTCAGACTCAGAATCTGAAGGATATGGTAAAACCGTGCAATGTGGCCAGCCGTATCCCCAGCGCCATGGGAGCATACTACA
>JASFLL010000155.1:0-4852 GCA_050118115.1 Thioalkalispiraceae bacterium | reverse complement strand
GCCCTGGCTCCCTGTTTCGTGATGGCCATACTTAACAATGCGATCGTCACCTGCTCACCCGTAGAGACCAACACATCATACTCACGGGCATTAGGGCTTTCATCGATTTGCCTTGCAAGCTCAATCAGGCGATTCGTCTCACCAGACATTGCAGAGACCACCACGACAACCTGGTTACCCGCTTGCTGACAGGCAATGACTTTCCTGGCCACACCTTCGATTTTCTCGATAGAGCCCACGGAAGTTCCGCCGTATTTTTGTACAATTAATGCCATAGGTCTTTAAGTATAAAGCAGTCTAAAAATGCTGAGCCTAAAAAAGTCGGTGATTAAACACTAAATGCGGAGTAAATGAAAGGGTTTGCACCTGCGACTGGCAGTGATGTGCTTTTACTTTATAAACCCAGCTGGGACTTCACCCACTCAGAGACCGAAGCAAGCGCACTGTCCAGGGCAGCAGGATTGTTGCCGCCAGCCTGTGCCATATCCGGACGGCCACCGCCCTTGCCACCGACCTGCTGGGCAACAACATTGACCAGATCCCCAGCTTTGATTTGCGAGGTTTCGTCTTTGGTCACACCTGCAACCAGGCTAATTTTATCACCCTCGACAGAAGCCAGTACCACGGCAGCATTTCCCAACTTGTTTTTGAGTTGATCCATGGTGGACATCAGTGTCTTCCTGTCAGCACCCTCGAGTTTTGCAGCCAGGACTTTAATCCCATTAATTTCTTCTGCTTGTGATGCCAGGTCACTCCCTGTGCTCGAGGCCAGTTTCGCCTTGAGTTGTTCCAGTTCTTTTTCCAGATGCCGGGCCCGGTCAGCCAGCTGTTTGACTTTCTCGGTGGCATCATCACGGCTAGCCTTGACAACTTTTGCAATCTCGTTGAGTTGTTGTTCCTGGTTTTCAAACCAGTCCAGGGCAACTTTACCCGTTACTGCTTCAATCCGACGTACACCGGCAGCTATCCCGGTTTCATTAATAATCTTGAATAAGCCGATATCCCCGGTGCGATTCACATGGGTACCGCCACACAGTTCAACAGAGAAGTCGCTCATTCTCAACACTCTGACCGTGTCACCATACTTCTCACCGAACAAGGCCATTGCCCCACTCTTGATAGCATCATCCTGAGACATGAGCCTGGTTTCAACCTCATGATTCTGACGAATTTGATCGTTAACCAGTTCTTCGATGGCTTTTAGCTGTTCAGGTGTCACCGGCTCAAAGTGTGAGAAATCAAAACGCAGACGTTCTGCGTCAACCAGTGATCCTTTTTGTTGTACATGGTCGCCTAATACTTCTCTTAGCGCTGCATGCATTAAATGAGTGGCAGAGTGATTGTATTTAATAGCCTGACGACGGGCCACATCAATCTGTGCGGTTAAAGATTCACCTACTTCAATCTTGCCCTGACTCACCGTGCCCAGATGACCAAAGACATCGTTACCCTGTTTTTGCGTATCCTGCACATCAAACTGCCCGGCTTTCCCCAACAGAATACCGGTATCTCCCACCTGACCACCAGACTCGGCATAGAACGGTGTTTTATTCAGAATGACCATGCCAAACTCGCCAGCATTTAACACCTTCGTCGTCTCTCCATCTTTATATATAGCGATGACTTCACAGGGATCACTCACGTGTTCATAGCCGGTAAAATCAGTTGCGGTCTTGATATCAATCGTCCTGGAATAATCGACCTGAAAACTACTGCTCGACTGTGAGCGTTTCTTCTGCTCTGCCATTGCCTGATCAAATCCATCCTGGTCGATCAGCAAGTCACGTTCACGTGCAACATCAGCGGTTAGATCAGCAGGAAAGCCATAGGTATCATAAAGTTTAAAGACCACTTCTCCCGGAATTTGTTTACCTTTCAAACTGGCAATCGCCTCTTCCAGTATCTGCATCCCCTGATCCAGGGTCTCGGCAAAACGCTCTTCTTCCTGCAGGAGGACACGAATAATCATATCCTTGCTCTTGCGAAGCTCGGGATAGGCTTCGCCCATTTCTTTATCCAGGGCCTGAACCAGCTTATGGAAGAACGGCTGATTCATACCCAGCTTATGGCCATGACGGATGGCACGGCGAATAATCCGGCGTAATACGTAACCTCGGCCTTCGTTGGAAGGAACGACGCCATCGGCAATTAAAAAGGCACAGGAACGAATGTGATCAGCAATGACTTTTAATGAATTATTATCGAGGTCGTTTGTTTTTGTCGCTTCGGCCGCCGCCTTGATCAAATTGACGAACAGATCGATTTCATAATTGGAATGTACCCCCTGCATCACCGCGGCCAATCGTTCCAGCCCCATACCGGTATCAACTGATGGTTTGGGGAGCGGTGTCATCTTGCCATCTTTATCACGGTTATACTGCATAAACACGAGATTCCAGATCTCGATATAACGATCCCCATCCTCTTCCGGAGTACCCGGAGGGCCACCGGCTACTTCTGGACCGTGATCATAAAATATTTCCGTGCAGGGACCACAGGGACCTGTGTCACCCATGGACCAGAAATTGTCACTCTCGTATTGTTTGCCACCCTGCTTGTCGCCAATCCGGGTAAAGCGTGTTTCATCCACACCAATCCCGTTCAACCAGATGTCCGCTGCTTCATCATCTTCTTTATAAACCGTCACCCATAGCTTTTCGGCAGGCAGCCCCATGGTCTCGGTGAGGAATTCCCAGGCAAACTTGATGGCATCCTGCTTGAAATAATCACCAAAACTGAAATTGCCCAGCATCTCAAAAAAGGTATGGTGACGGGCGGTATATCCGACGTTTTCCAGGTCATTATGTTTACCACCGGCCCTGACGCAACGTTGTGAGCTGGTCGCGCGTGAGTATGGACGTTTGTCCAGGCCAAGAAACACATCCTTGAATTGCACCATGCCGGCATTCGTAAATAATAAAGTGGGATCATTACCCGGCACCAGCGGGCTAGACGACACGATCTCATGACCGTGGTCTGCAAAATATTTAAGGAAGGCTGCTCTGATGTCCGCGCTTTTCATACCAGTAATAGTAAATGTGAATCAGCGCAAGATTATATATTACTTTGGTAAAAGGTCAGTATATTATCGTAGCCAGAAAGCGAATAAATGCTTCTGGATTCATTGATTTAACTGAATTTCCAGCAAATGGATGGCCAGTTAGATGGAATCTTTCAGAACGGCTGAAATTTGCTCCTGGGTAAAACCCCGGTATTCAAGAAACCTGGCTTGTTTAACATGTTGCTGAAAATCATCCGGTTGTTCACTACCAAATTTCTTTGACTTAACCTGCCAGGCCACTTTCTTCCAGGTTTCGTCCCGCTCATCAAGATACTTTTCTACCAGTTCATCGGGTAACTGGTGTTGCTGAAGTTCCAGGCGAATTCGTTTAGGTCCTTTACCGCGTTCACGATAGCTGTTCACAAAGCTGTCTACGAAACGTTCATCAGATTGAAGTCTTTGCGCCACGAGCTGTTCAATTACATCTTCTATATCACTGGCAGCATGGCCCTTTTGTTTTAACTTACGCCGCAATTCATGTTGGCTGTGCTCGCGGGTGGCCAGCAAGCGCATGGCCCCCGCAAGTACGTTGTTAAGTCCCTCCGACACAGGACTTATTCAGCTTCAGCCGGTTCGTTGACCAGGTCATCACCTGCGGCCTTTTCAAGTGGCACGACATTACTGGCACGCTCTGGTAATAATTCCGCACGAATCCTGCCTTCGATTTCCGCTGCAATTTCGGGATTTTCTTTCAGGAAGTTACGTACATTATCTTTACCCTGGCCAATACGATCGCCGTTATAGCTGTACCAGGCGCCGGCCTTGTCGACAATGTCCAGCTTCACACCGACATCGATAATCTCGCCTTCCCGAGAGATGCCTTCGTTATAAAGAATATCGAACTCGGTTTGCTTGAAAGGAGGCGCAACTTTGTTCTTCACGATCTTGACGCGCGTCTCGTTACCGACCACTTCATCACCCCGCTTGATCGCACCGATACGCCGGATATCCAGGCGCACTGACGAATAGAACTTCAGGGCATTACCACCCGTTGTTGTTTCAGGGTTACCAAACATGACCCCAATCTTCATACGAATCTGGTTAATAAAGATCACCATGGTGTTCGAGCGCTTGATGTTACCGGTGAGCTTGCGCAGGGCCTGTGACATCAGACGGGCCTGCAAACCCATATGGGAGTCACCCATATCGCCTTCAATTTCCGCCTTGGGCGTCAGGGCTGCAACCGAGTCAACCACAACGACATCAACCGCGCCGGAACGAACCAGCATATCGGTAATCTCCAGGGCCTGCTCACCGGTGTCTGGTTGCGAGACCAGCAGATCATCGACATCCACACCCAGCTTCTCGGCATATTGTGGGTCCAGGGCATGCTCGGCATCGATAAACGCCGCTGTACCACCTGATTTTTGGCATTCAGCGATAACCTGCAGGGTCAGCGTGGTCTTACCCGATGATTCAGGACCATAGATTTCAATTACACGTCCTTTTGGCAGGCCACCAATACCCAGCGCTACGTCAAGCCCCAGCGATCCGGTGGAAATTGCCTCGATATCACGTGGCGCATCATTATCGCCCATCCGCATGACCGAACCCTTACCAAACTGCTTCTCGATCTGACCCAGAGCTGCGCTGAGAGCTTTTTTCTTATCATCAGTTGCCATTCTTTCTTCCTCCTGCTGAAAGCTATCGTGGCCATCGCCTTCAATAGGGCTTTCAGTTGTTAAAAAGTTAATTACGTTGTGTTTACTTGCTAACTGGGTGTAACTTTAGGCAATAGATTTTGCTATGTCAATATTTTTTACCACCTATGTATTTTTTATTATCTGGTAG
>JASFLL010000154.1:0-4863 GCA_050118115.1 Thioalkalispiraceae bacterium | reverse complement strand
GATCTGTCGCTGGGCGTGGCAAAAATCATTGGTGGTATTTTTGCTTCCTCGCAGGCACTGGTCGCGGATGGCGTGCACTCGTTATCCGATCTGGCGACGGACATCATTGTCATTTATGCCGCCAAGCATTCACATCGCGAAGCCGATGAAGATCATCCTTATGGCCATGGCCGTATCGAAACACTGGCCACGGTATTACTGGGCGTGGCCCTGATCGGTGTTTCGGTTGGTATCGGCCTGGATGCCATTGATCGCCTGTTCCATGTCGAACGCTTATTACATCCCACCATGATGGCGCTGTATATCGCGATCATTTCAGTTGTGTCGAAGGAATACATCTATCACTACTCCATGCACATTGCGCGCAAGTATCGTTCCGCCATGTTAAAGGCCAACGCCTGGCATTCGCGTACCGATGCGATCTCGTCGGTGATCGTGGTGATCGGTGTGATCGGCAGCATGGCTGGCCTGAATTACCTTGATGCCATCGCCGCCGTGGGCGTCGCGCTGATGATTGCCAAGATTGGCTGGGACCTGGCGTTTCAAAGTGTTAAAGAACTCATCGATACCGGTCTTGATCCGGAACGGGTGGAAGAGATTCGCGATGTGATTTTAAGTGTGCATGGTGTCAAGGCCCTGCACGTGTTGCGAACCCGGCGCATGGGCAGTGATGTGCTGGTGGATGTCCACATCCAGGTGAGCCCCAACCTTAGTGTCTCCGAGGGACACCACATCAGTGAATCGGTACGTAACCGTGTCGTCAACGATGTGGAAGATGTCAGCGACGTCATGGTGCATATCGATCCCGAAGATGATGAAAAGGTTGCGCCCTGCGATCACCTGCCATTACGCCAGGATATCCTGAAAAAACTCAAGACCGCCTGGTCCGGCATCGAAGGCACCAGCCAGATACAGGATAAGGATATTACCCTGCACTATTTGCAGGGAAAGCTGCGAATAGATCTGGTATTACCGCTCACCTTGTTAGAAAATGACCCGCTTGTTACCCGGGACCGCATTGCCAGCCAATTCGACGACCTGGTCAAACAGCTGGACGAAGTTGACGCCATCGTGGTGTACTACCAGTAGTGGTAAATATTGGTGCAAGCCATAATAATAACGCACTCTTTCGGTGCATTTAAGTCGTCAGAAGTATCAAGAGTCCAATAATTTCAAGCACTTAGCTTGTGGCATGGTTCGTGCACTCAAACGAAGCACAGACTTTCCGTAGCCTCGGGCTGAGGAGAAAATTAACACTTATGAATTGGAGGAAACCCAATGTCTAGCAATACACTCAAGATGATGAAGGATAACAACGTCAAGTTCGTTGATTTCCGATTCACCGATACACGAGGCAAGGAACAGCACGTGACTGTCCCAAGCTCAGAAGTTAATGAAGATTTGTTTAAAGACGGTAAGCCCTTTGACGGTTCATCAATTTCCGGCTGGAAAGGTATCGAAGCCTCTGACATGTTGCTGATGCCAGAAGACGACACTGCATTCATGGATCCGTTCACCGATGAGCCGACCCTGATCCTGACCTGTGACGTGGTTGAGCCATCTACCGGTGAAGGTTACGAACGTGACCCGCGTTCACTGGCGAAGCGTGCCGAGGCTTATCTTGCTTCTACCGGTATTGCCGACACCTGCTACTTCGGTCCAGAACCCGAATTCTTCATTCTTGATGATGTCCGCTGGGGTGCCGACATGAGTGGTTGTTTTGTTAAGGTGGATTCAGAAGAAGCCGAGTGGAACTCTGAGAAAGTCTTTGAAGAAGGCAACATCGGTCACCGCCCTGGTGTGAAAGGCGGTTACTTCCCTGTTCCTCCTGTCGATTCATTACACGACATCCGTTCGGCCATGTGCCTGGCACTGGAAGAAGTGGGTGTAGCTGTAGAAGTACATCACCACGAGGTGGCGACTGCCGGTCAATGTGAAATTGGCACTATGTTTAGCACATTAGTTAAGCGTGCAGACTGGAACCAGCGCCTGAAGTATGTGGTACAGAACGTGGCTCATGCCTATGGCAAAACAGCGACCTTTATGCCCAAGCCTATCGTCGGTGATAACGGTTCAGGTATGCATTGCCACCAATCTCTTGCGAAAGATGGAAACAATATCTTCGCCGGCGACGGTTACGCGGGCCTGTCTGAAACCGCCCTGTTCTACATTGGTGGTATCATCAAGCACGCCCGTGCACTGAATGCCCTGACCAATGCCTCGACTAACTCTTACAAGCGCCTGGTCCCTGGTTTCGAGGCCCCGGTCCTGCTGGCTTACTCAGCCCGTAACCGTTCGGCGTCTATTCGTATTCCCTATGTGGCGAATCCAAAAGGCCGCCGTATCGAAGTGCGCTTCCCGGATCCCATGGCCAACCCATACCTGGCGTTTGCAGCCATGATGATGGCGGGTCTGGATGGTATCCAGAACAAGATCCACCCAGGCGATGCGATGGACAAGAACCTGTACGACCTGCCACCGGAAGAACTGGCCAACGTTCCAACCGTTTGTCATTCCTTCGACCAGGCCCTGGAAGAACTGGATAAAGACCGTGCCTTCCTGACCGCGGGCGGCGTATTCACTGATGATATGATCAGCGCCTACATCGACCTGAAGATGGAAGAAATTACGCGCCTGCGCATGACCACTCACCCGGTTGAGTTCGACATGTACTACAGCATGTAATCAGTTTAACGACTGGAAACGAAACGCCCCTTTTGTAAGGGGCGTTTTTTTATGCCTGAATAACAGCTCAAATACGCTCTAATGGACTGCGTACCGCGGCCCCGCCTTTTTGCAACACGTGTGTATAGATGTGTGTGGTTTTCACATCCTTATGGCCCATCAACTCCTGTACCGTGCGTATATCATAACCATCTTCCAGTAAATGCGTGGCAAAGGAATGGCGTAAAGTATGTGTTCCGGAAGGTTTAACGATGGTGGCTTTGCGAAGGGCACGCTTAAACGCACGCTGCACTGTCTGGCCATAGACATGATGCCTTCGTTGTTTCCCTGATACTGGATCAACAGCAATATTGGCTGAGGGAAAGACAAACTGCCAGTACCACTCTTTATCAGCATTCGGGTATTTACGTTTCAGGGCAAAGGGCAGGTAGACTTCACCAAAACCATTAGCCAGGTCCTGCTATGCAGGTTTTTTACACGGGCGAGGTGTGTCTGCAATGGTTCGATAAGACTTTCGGGTAAAACGGTAACGCGGTCTTTAGTCCCTTTGCTATCACGAATGAGTAATTGTTTGTAATGAAAGTCGATATCCTTTACTCGCAAACGAATACATTCTGAGAGGCGTAAACCTGCACCATACATTAGTGAAAATATTAGCCAGTACGTACCATCAAACTGGGCCAGAATAGACTTTACCTCTTTGCGAGTGAAAACGACGGGGATATGCTTTTTAACTTTTGCGCGTGTTACATTTTCAAGCCACGGCAAGTCGATATGTAGCACCTGTTTGTAAAGAAAAAGAATGGCACTCAATGCAAGATTTTGAGTACCCGCCGATACATTACGATTAACAGCTAGATGAGTTAAAAATGATTCTACTTCCTTGCTGGACATCTCTAGCGGATGTCGCTTTTTGTGAAACAGAATAAAACGTTTTATCCAGTGTATGTAGCTTTGTTCAGTTCTACGGGCATAGTGTTTGACGCGCAGCACATCTCGAACCTGATCGAGCAATCGCGGTTTACCTGGGAAAGATGTGTTTGTAGAGCCAGGTGTGAGTTTCTCATTCATCATTTTTCTCCTTCCATGGAAAACAAAATTATTTCGTATCGGCTTACAGGGATCTGTAATCAAATACTGAAATTCCGGTAAGAAAATACCTACATCGTGAGCTGTAAGTAGATGAATTATAAAAATAAAATAATTATACGGCAGATCTGCCATATAATAACTGCTTACTATTAGGCCGGTTATAAGACCTAACACCTTGATTCAGAGTTACTATACAGATACTTAACGTTGTTTCGAGGTTTTTTATATGGCATTTTGGCCATCTATATATAGTTATGTTTTTATAAAAGAGAATGGATATGCTTACAAAAGAAGAAAAAGGTGCAATAGCAAGGTTTTTGCACAAAGAATCGAAATGGTATATTTATGTTTTTGAGGTTGGCGTTTATTTACTGCCATCTGTATTTTTTGCCGCCTATGCACTTATAAAACAAGATTTCATAGCAGCATTAGTAGCATACGCCGCATTATTTTCTACGGTTTTCTTCTATCTGTTCTATTCAAGTAAATTTTATAAAGTTTTATCAAGCGCAGTATTAAAGTATGAAGAAAAAGTAAAGGCGCTAAATCCAGATGAGTGAAAAACATAACAACTCAGCCCACTGGGACGCCTCACCGCGGCTTTGCCGCGCTGGAGTCGCCCGTGGCTTCAACTGTTATGCCTGATAGAGAAAAATGCGCGTGAAAAAATCAACTAAGCTAGGTTCACTTATTTCGCCGTTGGTGCCGCCTATGCTATGGATAATGTATTTTGTTATTTCACCTAACCCAGACTATGAAAAAAATGGCTCACTAGAAATGTCATTTGCAATTTTTAGCATTGTGATTATTTTCTGGTATTTTATTAGTTTCATGCTGGGCGCAATTATACTTAAACTATTGCAGAAATTGAATAAACTAACTGTTTTCTGGTTAGTAGTTACATCTACGGTACTTGGGGCTGGCGTATTTAGTATTTTCGCATTTCTTCTATTAAAATCTGGCGAAATTTTAACTTGGAAAGATTATGCATTTATTCTTGGTGTTGGTGGTTTATTTGGCTTTATTACGTCATCAGTATTTTGTGCGTTGTCAGGCATAACAAGGCGTGCCACCGGACGCCAAACC
>JASFLL010000153.1:0-4889 GCA_050118115.1 Thioalkalispiraceae bacterium | reverse complement strand
GGTTTCACTCACCCATGATCCAAAAGCAGCGAGTGAAAATGCAGATATTATCACCACCGATGTATGGGCCAGTATGGGACAGGAAGGTGAACAACATCAGCGAGCCAGTGCCTTTGCCAGTTTTCAGGTTAACAATGAGCTAATGAAACTTGCCAACAAAGATGTGCTATTTATGCATTGTCTGCCTGCCCATCGTGGTGAGGAAGTGAGTGCCGAGGTCATCGATGGACCCCAGAGTGTGGTCTGGGATCAGGCCGAGAATCGTCTCCACGCCCAGAAGGCGCTTACCGAATATCTGCTTAATAATAAATAAACACCCGTATTCAGTGCGCACTCCCACGGAGCATGCTATATATTTATCATGCATGAAATAAGTCTCCGCTCAATCATTCTTGGAATTTCGTTACTCCCCGCAGTTCTGATAGCTGGTCCGCTTGAAGACGGTCACGATGCCTTTGATAGCAAACAATATAAGCGTGCATACCAGCTCTGGCTGCCTTTAGCCGAGCAGGGAAATCCTGAAGCACAATACAACATCGGTCTGTTATACATGAAAGGCAACGGGGTAGAAAAAAATGAACGTACCGCATTACACTGGTTTACACTTGCCGGCGCACAGGGTATGGCCGATGCCCAGTACAATGCCGGTGTATTATTTTACACTGGCAAAGGTGTCTACCCCGATCACAAATCAGCCATTGAGTGGTGGACGCTGGCAGCTAACCAGGGACATCCCAATGCCCAGAATAATCTGGCTATCATGTATGCCTTTGCCTATGGCACGAAAAAAGACCCGCAAAAAGCACTCGAACTCTGGACCGCTGCAGCCAACCAGGGCCATCCAGATGCAATAAACTCATTAATTAGTGCCTACAGTGGAGCCATTGCTGGTTTTAACAAAGACCCTAAAAAGTCTGAATACTGGCGCCAAAAGAAGGAAAAAGTCGGCAAATAAAATTTTATCAGAAATAATAAAATTGCCCGGCAGAGTGCCGGGCGAAAAGTAAACCTAACCGGGCAATGGCTTATTCCTTTTAGCCAAATTTCCGTGCCCATTATTTTTTATTAATACGTTAGAATTTGTAGACCATCCCGACACCCAGGAATGAATGTTCAAGTGTAGTTGTTCCACCCTGCTCTTCTTCGAGTTTTGAGTACATTACATAGCCTTTGGTCTTTTTGTCGAACTTGTAATCATAACCAACGGCTGCCAGAGTACCTTCCAGTTTTGTGGCCTGGCTGTCTTCGACTTTAATGTATTGAGCCTTAACTTTACCGTTACCACCAACTTTGACATTGAAGCTGACACCTAACCAGTCTTCTTTCGCAGCCGCAGTATCCGGAGCTTCGACACCGCTTTGATACAATGCGCCAACTTGCATTCCACCAAACTTGTAAGTACCGATAACACGTGTGATGGAATCTTCAGCAGCGGCAGCAGCGTCATTGGCATATTTATCATGTGCCACCATAATATGGATAGGCCCCTTGGAATAACCAATCGCGGCTGAAATAGTGTCAGCAGGACCATTATCATTAGTCGCACCACCTTCACCTGGAATCAGAGCAACTTGATATACAAATCCATCAGTTTTGCCAAGATAAAGCAGCATATTATCAAGACGGTTTTCGCCATCCTCATCACCAGCATTCTTCAGATCACCATCGGTATCTCCGAACTGATCAAACTTACCCTGTGACATCTTGAATGGTGTGTCATGGCGTCCCAGACGCAGTTCACCCCAGCCACCTTTCAGGCCAAGATACATATTACGGCGATCCAGTCCGGCATCCGTACCCTGTTCATAATCAATCTGCCATTCAAACTTATAGGTAACCGCCAGGTTATCACTGATATCACGCTGTCCCTTGATACCAAAACGTGAAGCGTGACTGCGTAACTCCCAATCATCAACGGTTGTGGTACCGCCAACTTTTGTTTCTAATGTTCCATAAGAAAGATGCGCTTTACCATAAACGGTTGGAGTACCATCATTTTTTTTGTCTGCAGCATAGCCAGAGGCAGGAATGGTCAAGGCACTCATAACAGCAAGTGCAATAATTTTATTTTTCATAATTTCTCCCAGAGAGTTGTTGAAATACAACAATGTTGTGTCAAAAACATCGTAGGAGCATGATGTCTGCAAACTGTTTCACTTCTATTACAGCGATATGAAGTTTGTGTTAAACACGGATGATTAATGGCAAGATGATTAATAAAGATTTGAGTGCGGAACTCAAGCAGCAGTCCAGGAAATTTGGTCATATAAACGACAATGCCGGTCATTTAACCGGCAATCGTGTACTAAGGAAAAAACTAGGTGTATAAATAGTTTAGAGATTTATATTAAACAGGTTATTCTAATCGTCTTTATGACTATCACGCGCCTCCTGTTCAACCTGTTCAGAGCTAATGTGACGCACATCCTTACCTTTCACAAGATAAATGACATATTCACATATATTTCTGGCACGGTCACCGATACGCTCAAGAGCACGAGCTGACCACATAACGCCAACCACTCGCGGGATTGACCTGGGGTCTTCCATCATATAGGTCATGAGTTGGCGCAGAATATTTTCATACTCTTCATCAACTTTCTTATCCTGTGCCGCAATTTTTACAGCAGCTTCAGCATCCATACGGGCAAAGGCATCCAGGGAGTCATGTAGTATTTTTTGCACACGTTCACCCATGTGTTCGATACCAACCAGTGCCTTGCTCTCTTTTGAGTTGGCTTCGGAGAATTTCATGGCCATACGTCCGACTCGCTCGGCTTCGTCTCCTATTCTCTCCAGATCGGTAATTGTCTTAATCACGGCCAGAATCAATCGCAAGTCACTGGCAGCCGGCTGTCGTCTTGCCAGTACCGTTGTGCATTCTTCATCGATCTCGACTTCCAGGCGATTAACTTTATAATCATTTGTAACCACAACTTCGGCCAGGGTCATATCCATGCTTGTTAATGCCATTATGGCATCACCCAGTTGTTGTTCGACTATACCTCCCATCTGCATAACCCGGGTACGAATATCTTCCAGTTCCTGGTTAAACTGTTGAGAAATATGATGACCTATATCTGCTTTTTCCATGATTTCTGCCTTTAACGGTAGCACCGTTTAAAATAAATGTTCCAGGGCTTTGCTAATCATTATCCATAGCGACCAGTAATATAATCTTCCGTTTGCTTTCTGGATGGATTCGTAAACAAAGTATCCGTATCCGCATGTTCAATTAACTTACCCATATACATGAAAGCCGTGTAGTCAGAGACACGCGCAGCCTGTTGCATATTATGAGTTACGATAATAATAGTATAATTTTGTTTTAATTCATAAATCAGTTCTTCAATCTTGAGGGTTGAGATAGGGTCCAGGGCCGAGGCCGGTTCATCCAGTAACATGACCTCCGGCTCGATAGCAATGGCCCTTGCAATCACCAGCCGTTGCTGTTGACCGCCAGACATACCCAGGGCGTTATCCTCCAGACGGTCTTTCATTTCGTCCCAGAGTGCGGCACCCCTTAGTGCCTTTTCAACCGCCTCATCCAGTGTGCGTTTATCATTTACGCCCTGTATACGTAATCCATATGCAACATTTTCGTAAACGGATTTAGGAAATGGATTGGGTTTCTGGAATACCATACCGATACGGCGGCGCAGGTTGGCAACATTGACCTGTTTGCTATAGATGTCTTCACTATGCAGCAATATCTTGCCATCGATTCGACAGCCATCCACGAGATCATTCATGCGATTAAAACAGCGTAACAATGTCGATTTACCGCAACCACTGGGGCCGATAAAGGCTGTCACCCGGTTTTTGGGAATAACCATGTTGACGTCATACAGGGCCTGTGATTCACCATAATGTAAATTCAGGTTTGATACTTCCAGCGCAATCTCTTCGCTGTTGATATCTTTTGTACCCATAGGACGATCCAGGGCATCGAAATTGATCCCATGTGTTCTTGTTTCACCAGTTTCAGTCATTGTACTGTTACCATTAAATAATTTTTCAATTAACCTTCCAGCGCCCGGTATTTTTCTCGCAGGCGATTACGTATCTGGATTGCAACGAAATTCAACAGCACGATAACCAGTACCAGCAAAAGTGAAGTCGCATAAACCAGTGGCCGTGCTGCCTCTACGTTTGGACTCTGAAATCCGACGTCGTAGATGTGAAAACCAAGGTGCATAAACTTGCGATCCAGATGTAAAAAGGGTGGGTTGCCATCCACGGGTAATGATGGTGCCAGTTTTACCACACCAACCAGCATCAAGGGTGCAACCTCACCTGCGGCCCTGGCAACCGCCAGGATCAAACCGGTCATAATTGCCGGGCTGGACATTGGTATAATGGTTCGCCAAAGGGTTTCAAACTTGGTCGCGCCCAGTGCCAGACTGCCTTCTCGAATACTCTTAGGAATTCGGGATAAACCCTCTTCCGTTGCCACGATCACAACAGGCAAAGTCAGAATTGCCAGGGTCAATGAAGACCACATGATTCCAGGTGTACCAAAGGTAGGTGCCGGCAGGGCCTCCGGGAAAAACAGGCGATCGATGTTACCACCCAGGAAATAAACAAAAAAGCCAAGACCAAAAACACCGTACACAATAGAGGGAACACCGGCAAGATTATTCACTGCAATCCGAATGGTGCGAGTCAAAATACCCTGTTTGGCATATTCACGTAGATACACAGCCGCAATCACACCCAATGGTGTCACCAGCACTGCCATAATCAGCACCATCATCACGGTACCGAAGATGGCCGGGAAAACACCACCCTCGGTATTGGCCTCACGTGGTTCGTCGCTGACGAACTCCCAGATATTGGCAAAATAACTGAACAGCTTGCCCGGAATTGACATCTGGTTAGGCTGATAG
>JASFLL010000152.1:0-4895 GCA_050118115.1 Thioalkalispiraceae bacterium | reverse complement strand
TACCATTATATTCAAGCCCGGATTTTTCACATTTCACGCTAAAACTCATTGACGAGGGTTGTACCTCTACCTCGAGTTCACGCAGCAACTGTGTGAAATGCGGATAGGTCCTGTAATTGAACACAATAAAACCAGTATCCACGCAATGGTCGTTGTTATCCAACCTGATATCGTGCGTATGCGTATGACCGCCCGTGTAACTATTTGCTTCGAATACGGTAATATCGTGCTGTTTATTTAAATGATAGGCTGCCACGTTACCCGCTATACCTGTACCGATTATTGCGATTTTCATAAATTACTCCCGATGTGATCGACGTTGCTTGTGGTTGGGATATGAAATACGTTCAGGAACAGGCCGTAAATCCCAGATTAACCCTGTCATCTTTAACAGGTACAACAGGTAATATGAAATATCGATTTCCCACCAACGAAATCCCTGGCGGGCTGAACCTGGGTAGTAGTGGTGATTGTTATGCCAGCCTTCACCAAATGTGAGGAGTGCGAGAAACCAGTTGTTGCGACTATCATCTCGGGTATTAAACCGGCGTTTGCCGATAGTGTGCGCCAGAGAGTTGATGGTGAAGGTGATATGATAGAGAACGAGTGTTGATACCACGAAACCCCAGACAAGCATCTGCCAGCCGCTGGTGCCCATTTCCGGAAAGTATTTCGCAAGTAGTTCACCAAAAATGTATAGCGCCGTAGCAAGTATGATTGGCATAAGAATATCAAATCGGTCTAAAAACCTGAGTTCCGGGTATTTGGCAAAATCAGATATGCGCTCCAGTCTGGTGTTGAAGTTGTGGCGTGATAAAAACCAGCCCATATGGCTCCATAAAAAGCCGTGTAAGCGCGGAGAATGTTCATCATTGTCACCATCAGAATTAACATGGTGGATGCGATGATGCGCTGCCCACCATAATGGACCACGTTGTACGGCACTAGCGCCAATCGCAGCAAATGTGAACTGAACAAAACGTGATGTTTTAAATGCCTTATGTGAGAAATATCGATGGTAAAAGCCGGTTATTGCAAACATTCGTATTGCATAAAGAATTATTGCCGTAATGATGGCGGCGGGACTCCAGCCCACCACAAAAACAAACAGAACAGAGATATGCAATAATATAAACGGAATAGCTCTGGTCCAGTCAATGGATTTAGCAAATGTGGTATTGTCGCTATCAGGCACAGCATAAGCGTCTATCCAGCGAATCAGTGAATACCACGTTGATTTGTTTGTTGTCGATGTATTCATTTGCCTGTACCGGATTTCCAGTTTTGTGGAACGCGCTGTAACTTACTGACGTCATAACCTTCCTGTTTAATGATACTGACCAATTTTGTATATTCACTTTCAGGTATTTCGGGGCTGCGCGCCATAATCCAGACATAATCGCGTTTTAGGCGCCCGATAATGACTTGGGTATAGTTATCATCCAGGTATACAATTCGGTAATCAGACTTGAATGGCCAGATAAACTGCATTCCCCAGACTGCATTTGAATCTTTGTCATAGATATAGCCAGTAGGGTTGTAAGTTTTTATCTCACCATCAAAGCTGTCTTGTCGAAACGTAAAGGTCGTTGAAATGGTGCCGTCCTCATTGAGCTTGTAGGATTCGATAGCATTATGAGCACCTTTTTCGATAAAAGTAGGGATGTTGGCAATCACGTACCAGTCACCCATAAACTTGCTGATATCGACACTTTTTTCTGTGCGTATAGGTGGATGGGTACTGCAACTTGCCAGGAAGAAAGCTGATACAAAGGCAAAATTTATCTTGTTCATGGTCATTTCCTTATTGAATTACGTAACGCAAAACAGAACCGTTGCTGGTCGTTGAATTCAGAGCGAGCCACTCGTCATTTTCCGAATACCATAAATCTATGCTGAACTTGTCAGTATGCAGCCGATAATGTTTTGCCAAAGTAGGTTTGCTGCGGATTGTGATTTTCTCAATCCCCAAATAATCACTTTCTACACGCATGAGTTCGCCTGTTTGCGCATTCAACAGACGCTGACTCATTAAGAATGATGGGTCCCAATATGCAAAAGATTTAATACAGCCTGTTTCTTTTATAGTCTGATTGTTTGATTCGATGGTGAAATACATGCCGCTTTTCTCGCCTTTAACATAAAGCTCTTCACCATTGTCATTTGTACGCGAATGAACTGTAACCAGGCAGCCATTACGCCATACTTCATAATTTGAATGGTCATAACTATAAGCATTGATGAAAAGAATATTGACATCAAAATCAGCAGTTATTGCTATATAAGAGTTGTTCGGAGTCTCTTTGACATGAAATATATGATTTCCAATTTCCTTGTCCGCAAGGTAAACCTTAAACCGCCAGATTTTATCGGTAGTTGCCGCAGCAGCCTGGCTACCAGCCAGGCCGGCAACAAGCACAAACAGATAACAATACAGGCGTCTCATGATGCGTGCCCTTCACGATAGTTTGACCTGGACTTGACTGGCCCCGGGAAAAAAGCATTGGTGCGGTTAATATAATCGCGGTAGGCAGGGCGACGTTCAGTAATTGTTTCTTCAAGCATAACCACACCAGAGAACTTCAGTAACAGCCAGGTCATAATTGCAGGGGCAATGATGCTCCACCAGGCGCCTGTGGATAACGCAATCAAATAGAATCCCCACCAGATAACACATTCACCAAAATAATTCGGGTGGCGACTATAGCGCCATAGTCCCTGATCCATGACCTTGCCCTGGTTGTTAGGGTCTTTCTTAAAGCTGGCCAATTGCCTGTCGGCAATGCTTTCAAATGCCAGTCCAATCAACCAAAATACCAGGCCCGCAGCAAATAAACTGTATGTCGCCAGGGAATCCTGAACTGGATTAATCAGTGCGCCCAGCAGGGGTAAAGTGATGATCCAGGCCAGTACTGCCTGGAATAGAAAAATTATAAACAGGCTTTTGAAAGCGAAATTAGGGCTATACTTCTGCCTGATCGTCTGATAACGCCGGTCCTCGGGTTCGCCCCAGTTTCTTGCAGTCAAATGTATGGCTAAACGTAATGACCAGATGAGTACCATAAAGGTCACGATAATATTTTTGACTTCAAAACTTCCGGATTCTATCAAGTACGCAATAGATGCACCCAGAAACATCAAAGACCATGCGCTATCAACAATACTTACGTCTTTGAGGACTATGCTAATCAACCAGGTTATAACTGCTAGTGTCAAAATCACAGTTAAACCGTCTATGTATATCATCCAGTTCATGATGTCCTCCTGGAAAGTTTATATTCACAACTCTGTAAATAGCTGGATAGTTGCAAAAGGAGCGGTGTTAATATTCCCCATCCCACCGACAACGCCAGCAATGCATATTCTCTATTGATTAGTTCCAGTGCACCTAATTTCGCCCCGGCGTAATAGGCAAGGGGACCGCCTACTGCACCGAAAATAATTGACAACACGAGTTTGTCCTTGAGCCAGCTTAATGAGACGTTTAAGGTGGTAGAGAATAATCCCCACATGATCACAATCCAGTAAGGGGCTGTAGCGGGTACCAGTTGACCAGCGGGGTAATCAATCCAGTTCATGAACACAAGCAAACTGTCCCAGGCGAAACCAATCAGCATTACTACAGTCACCAGCAGCATTTCCTGGAGCCAGTTTTTGCTTGTTAACAGATGCAGGGTGATAATCATCACTGCAACCAATGAACCCGCAAGGGAATAATTATTTGCAGCACCAAGCACACATGCAAACCAGCCAATTTGGAACAAGACAATATTTAGGATTGATTTTTTCATCGTATTAGGAACGCTTTTCCGGTTTCTGAAAAAGGTAATGACTCACCCACCATTGCTGGCCATTTTCATAACCGAACAACTCAGCGCAGGCCATAAAAAACAGGCGCCAGCGATACCACCATTTTCTTGAGTCCCTTTCACCGTAGATATTGCTAAATAACGGTAATAGCTCGGCCTGATGTTCATCCATTCTTTGCAGCCAGGCATTGGCTGTTTTTTCATAGTGTGTTCCATCCCAGCGCCAACGCCGTATTAACTTGAGTTTTTCCTGAAACATTAAGGGTAAGTCATCGCTTGGCATCATGCCGCCCGTGAAAAAATATCGACTCATCCAGTCGCTTGGTCCGTTATCTTCAAATGCATACGTGGCAGTACGATGGACGAAGATGTGTTTAAAGAAAAAACCACCAGGCTTAAGCCAGCTGGTAATGCGCGTATATAATTCCTGCCAATTACGCATATGTTCGAACATCTCGACTGATACGACCCTGTCAAAACGATTTTCATCAATTGAAAATTCATTCATGTCACAGGTGATTACGGTGATGTTTTTAAGGTTGTGTTGCTTTGCATGTGTCTCGATATGTTCCCGTTGGGAATTCGAATTCGAAACAGCGGTAATGCGACTGTTCGGATAATGCTTGGCCATCCACAGAGTCAATGAACCCCAGCCACAACCCAGTTCCAGGATTTCCTGGCCGTCATGAATATCTGCATGTTGACAGGTTGCTTTCAGGCCGGCGCTTTCCGCCTGGGCCAGAGTAGATACATGTTCCGGCCAATAAGCACAGCTATATTTCAGGTTGGGTCCCAGTGATTTTAAATAAAAATCTGCAGGGACTTCATAATGTTGTTCGTTGGCTTTTTCCGGAACCAGAGCGAGTGGAGAGTTATTCATCTGTAAGATGAAGCTTTCCTGTAATTCGTTCATCTTCTCGGTATTGTTGGCAGAAATTTCGTTTAGGCGCTGCTTTAACAAAAATCTTATGCCTCGTCGTATTACTATGTCAGGGACCATTCCCTGTTCAGTAAGGTCGAAGGCAAGTTGACTGGCAGAATTCATGGCAGTTCTCCTGGTAAATGGATAATTTTATTGATCGACGG
>JASFLL010000151.1:0-4912 GCA_050118115.1 Thioalkalispiraceae bacterium | reverse complement strand
TGATGTCGACATCCATTCTGTACCGACAGTAGGAGATGTGCCTGGGCATGACCATATCGATATTCGCTTTATGGTCGAGATTGATGATCGGCTGCAAATTCCTGGCAACAACGAATCACACGCCGTGGAGTGGTTCCCGCTGCACGAAGTTATGCACCATAACAAGTTCCGTTCCACCTACCGGATGCTGGAGAAAACACGTGCGCTGCGTAACCCGGTCAATGTTGTGCGCATGGGTTACGCTTAATTGTCCAGTTTGTATTTTTAAGCTAATTGTTGCCTGACTTGCTCTGCTATTTTCAGGGCCTTATCAATCTCTGACGACAGCACATTGAAATGCCCCATCTTACGTCCAGGACGAGCGGTCTTTTTGCCGTATAGATGCAGCTTGGCATTTGCCTGTTCAAATAATTTATCCCAGTGCGGTTCCCCATCAATCCATAGATCACCGAGCAGATTAATCATGACTACCGGCGATAAGAGACGGGTATCGCCCGGTGGCAGACCGCAGAGCATGCGCACCTGTTGTTCAAACTGGCTTGTCAGACTTGCATCCAGCGTATAGTGACCACTGTTATGCGGCCGCGGCGCAATCTCGTTGATCAGTAATTTATCGTCGTGGGTCAGAAAAAATTCGACCGTCAAAACGCCACAATAATTTAGTTGTTCAGCCAGGCTGCGTGCCATAGTCATTGCTTGCTCGGTAATTCCCGGTGCGATACGCGCTGGGACAATCGAGGTGTCCAGAATACCGTTAACATGAATGTTTTCACTGGGCGGATAGATTGCAATCTCGCCCTCGCTACTGCGCGCCAGCAACACCGAGAGCTCCTTGTTGAGGTCGACGCGTTCTTCCAGAACGCAGGGTTTATTGCCCAGTTCAGTAAAGGCTGCCTCGGCCTGTGCAACATTGCTAATTAACCGCTGTCCCTTACCGTCGTAACCCAGTACTGCGGTTTTAAGCATCGCAGGCAGCTTTACCACTGCCAGCGCGGCATCGAGATCCGTCAGTTCACGTACCGCATGAAACGGCGCAGTATCCAGGCCACACTCCTGAATGAAATTCTTTTCCCGAATGCGATCCTGTGCATACTCTACGGCCCTCGCGGCCGGTCGCACCAGACAATCGCTCTCCAGACGTCGCAGGACTTCAACCGGGACATTTTCGAATTCCACTGTGACCGCTGCACACTGTTCGGCAAGATAATCCAGGGCATCCGGGTCGGTATAGTCTTTTTGCAGGTGTTCATTAGCAAGGGCCGCAGCCGGGCTCATGGGATCCGGATCCAGCACGATCACCTTATAGCCCATGCTGCGCGCAGCCGCAGTAAACATACGACCCAACTGGCCGCCACCCAGCACACCGAGTGTTGCTCCTGGCAGGATCACGATTGGGGAGGCAACGTCATTTCCAGCACCGACTGGTGCTGCTCAGCACGAAAGCTATCGAGTCGTTCAGCGAGCTCGCTATCGGATTCCGCCAGCATGGCGGCGGCAAACAGGGCTGCATTTGCAGCTCCCGCTTCGCCGATGGCAAAGGTCGCCACTGGAATTCCCCTGGGCATCTGCACGATTGACAGTAGCGAATCCATGCCTTTGAGATAACGCGAGGGTACGGGCACACCCAGTACTGGCACGGTGGTCTTGGCCGCCAGCATACCGGGCAAATGTGCTGCCCCACCGGCACCGGCGATGATGCAGGCCAGGCCACGTTCACGGGCGGTTTCTGCGTACTCGAAAAGTCGATCCGGGGTACGGTGGGCGGACACGACTTTGGCTTCATAGGGAATGAGCAACTTGTCCAGCATCTGCGCAGCCATTTCCATAACTGACCAGTCGCTGTTGCTACCCATTACCAGACCGATTCGTGGAGTAGTCATAATAATGTCCTCAAGAGACTAACTACGGAACTTGACCAGGCGGGTGACCTGGATATCGGTAATGAACACCACGCCTGAATGCTCGCTATAAAACGGAGCGAGACCTTCCAGGATCGGGTTCACCAGGTCCTCGGGTACTGCGGCCACGATCATAATCAGTACGTCATCTTCATTGAACATCAGATGGCCTTCATGAAAACCATGACTGCCCTTACCCGACAGATTATTGATGATGGTGTAGCCTGTCACGCCACTACGATCGAGTAAGTCCGTGACAAATGCCTGATGCTCTCCCTCCAGGATAATTTCAAGCTTTTTAAGTGTACTGAAGTTCAGATTTTTCATGATGCGTAGGACTCCTCTGAATATTCGGATCTTGCCTGACTGGTTAATGGCTGCTTATGCCAGTCACCATTTTCATAAACAGATACCTGGTTTGTTTCTGGATCGATCACCATCAGCCGAATCCAGCCATTGCGTACCAGATATTTAACTGCAATTACATCTTCAACCGCACGCTGTGCGTGTTCAAATGGTGCTTCAATCACCGTAATCAGTCGCAACGGTTGATGGTAAGGCATACCATGTTCGTGAACAGTTTGCGCCGGCAAACCGGTACGTAAATCACTGAGATTACCGGTCATCACGCCAAAGCGCCCAGCAACGTTGTGATACACCTTGCTACCACTACCAAATCGTTCGTTATCGACTGCTGAAAAATAGTGTTCCATGTTTATCCATTGACCGACCACAAGTGGACCAGTAAGGATGTTTTCCAGCAAGCGCCGCTTTTCATCCAGGCGATAATTATAGGAATGTAAAAACGCGCGACCATTCAGTTTCAATTGCCTGGTCAGATTGCGGTTGCCGATAATAAAATAGGCATTACCAGACAATCCCCACTCGGGACGAACTTGCGACCAGTCGAGTGAATTACGCTGCATAAAGCGATGCGCTGCTTCGGGTTCTTCCGTATCACCTTGCACAAGCTGCAAACTGGGCAAGCGCTCCTGGGCACAAAGTCGTGAGGCCGCCGTCAGACCTTTACGTAAGCGATCCATATAAACCAGATGCGTGGATGGCATCAGTTCCAGATCGAAAACATTAATCTCATCTGTGGTGGTGTTATGTAACGCTGGTACAAACCACGCATCATCAGGAATCTGAAAGCCTTTTTCATTAAGCCGTTTGCGTACGTCCGGCTTGTTGGCCATTTGGGCCAGCACGCGTGCACTGACCAGGCCGTGGTTGCCACCACAGGCACCGCAATCCAGTGCAGATTCATAAGGGTTGTTTTCGGAGGTGCTGCCATGTCCTACCAGCAGGATAAAGCGTGAGAATCCTTCAGTTAGTCCAATCGACCTGAGTGCCTGCGCGACGAAGCGTACCTGCTCATCAAGTGTAAAACCGATGCGCCCGAGTTGTTCCATCTGTATCTGGGCAAAGGCAGGATTGATACGATAACCGCTACGCAATCGTTCGATAAATTTTTCCAGCTCTGTTTCGTTGATGCCAAGTTCTACACCATGACGTAGATAACTTTGATCGTGACCCATGGCTGATTCACGCAGGTCACGAATCAGTTCGTCCGTTAATTTTTCGGTGGCCAGTCCAAGCTCCTGTTCCATTGCCTTGACGATGACAGCACGCTGCACCGCACGCACAATGGAATCCGCCTGTTCACGTGTCAGCTTGTCGAGCAACAGGCGTGTCACCGGTTTTCGTGGATGCATACGATGTCGCCAGTTATTGTAGGCACGTGGTGCGACGGTTTTGCCAACCATGTCAAAACCAAACAGCAACCCAATGGCCTCGACAGTAACAAAAGGGGTCAGCACCGACTCCTTAAGTGCGTGCAGGGCTTTTTCCAGGGCACCCAGGGTTTGTGGTTCCTGCTCACCATGCATGGACATCTCCAGCACCACGTTTTTCGGTGTTAATAATACTGGGCACAGATGCATCTCACTGCCCTTACCCAGCTCCATGAAGCTAACCGGCACACCAAAAAAGCCGGCTATACCAAAGGTCTGATAATCACCAATCCCTTCCAGCTGACGTCGAATTCGTTCGGAGCGCGTATCAATACAGAACAATGCCTGGGCAAAGGGTCTTTTTTCCTTTGCTTCAGGTGGCGTCAATGTCACACCTTCTAGTAAGTCCTGCATGGCATGCGATTCCATGGCGCGTAACCAGCACATACCTTCCTGCTGTTCAAAATCACGTAGAATGCCAAGTAGACGTGAAAAATCAGCAGCCGCCAATGATGCGACTGACTGCACAGCACCAAGTTGCTTTAGCAAGTTGCGTAGCTGTTCGGCATGCTGTTGTGCTTCACTCTGGCGTTTTTGTTTAATGTATCCGGAAAAGATCTGTTTAATTTTCTTTTCATTCTTGCCCAGTAGAGCCGTCTCTATCTGGTGTGCCATGCCAGGTAATACTGCGCCACCGTAAAACTCGTAACGTAAATATATTTCCTGAGTGTGCGTCTGAATCAGTTGTTCAATAGCATCGGCCGTATAGGCCACATGCTGGCGGCCGCGCTCACTTAATAATGCCAGTGCCAGCGTCAGGCGAACCGCCATGTAGTCGACCAGGTCTCCGGGGAAATGTTGAGCCCAGTAGTAATGCTTGGCATTGGCTCGCCAGCGAATGAAACCGGCCCAACCATGCAAACGTGCAAGTTCGTGCGTGAAATAACCGACCCAGTGTTCTTCCGGAACTTGCAGAGTTTTCATCACAAAATCGATGATTGCTTCCGGGCTGTCACCAGCCTCCAGAATTTCAGTAATATCGAGTCCACGTAAGGACAGGCGTACATTATGCATAGCAACCTGCCGCCAGGCTGCGAAGAAACCCTGTTCACGATTCGGCATTCGCCAGACGGACTGACCTTCGTCAAAGAAATCCAGACAGCTCTTAATGACAAGTTCATCCAGACTATCACCAATCTCGGTACCATACAGGACATCTACGGTTTCGTATATCGGACGGTCACCCAACAATGATCCACGTAGACGCTCAGCGATCAGTGC
>JASFLL010000150.1:0-4960 GCA_050118115.1 Thioalkalispiraceae bacterium | reverse complement strand
CGCCAGTTCAAAACCATCCATTCTCGGCATTTCAACGTCTAGCAACATGACGTCGGGTTTGTATTCCTGCAATTGTGCCAGGGCATCCACACCATCTTTGGCAGATACTGTCTTAAAATTATTTCGTTCAAGTAAACGCGTGGTCACTTTACGGACCGTAATCGAGTCATCCACTACCATGATTAGCGGAACTCGTTTTTCTTTAGGCTGTTCGACAGCTATTGTCTCTTCCGGCTCTACCTCGTGAACAATACTGGCAAGCCTGATGAGTACACCAAGGTCGAGGATAAGAACAATGCTACCATCACCCATAACCGTAGCACCAGAAATTCCTCGTAACGTACTTAATTGTGGACCAACGGGTTTCACAACAATTTCGCGACTACCAATCAATCCATCCACATGAATGGCTGCACGGTAATCACCAGAACGCACTAGCAGAATTGGTAATTTACTGACATCTTCCGGCGGTAGTTGCATTTCAGTCAGACCAATTGCTGAACCAAGATGGATATATTGATAATCATTCTCGAGCCAATGATAAGTTGCGTCTTTTTCAGACTGCATGCGTGCAATTTCTTCACGCGAAACACGCTCAACTGTTTCAACACCGAGGAGCGGTATCGCATAAGTGTCCTCACCTACTGTGACCATCAATGCACGTGTCACTGACAGGCTCAAAGGCATGCTAATACTGAATGTTGTGCCCTTACCGCTTTCCGTCTTGGTATTAAGCAAACCACCCAACTGCTTAATCTCGTTATTTACAACATCCATACCGACACCGCGGCCCGCGATTTGTGTTACTTCGTCTGCGGTACTAAAGCCGGATTCAAGAATAATGTTTAACAAGTCTTCTGTACGAACCTTAGCGTCCGGTTTAAGCAGGCCACGTTCAATAGCTTTAATTCGAATCGCTTCAAGATCAATACCTGCACCATCATCACTAACATTAATCACCACATCTGAGCCTTCGCGTGCAAATGATAATGTGATAGTCCCTGTTTCATTTTTGCCAGCCGCTTTGCGTTGTTCTGGTGTTTCAAGTCCATGAGCAATTGCATTTCGTAACATATGCTCAATAGGTGACATAATACGTTCAAGTACTGTTCTATCCAGTTCGTTATCCGCACCTTCAATTTGCAGCTCAACTTTTTTGCCAAGCTCTTCAGAAGTTTGCCTGACGATACGACGCATGCGTGGAACCTGTCCAGATATAGGAACCATGCGTGTCCGCATCAGGCCTTCCTGCAAATCTGTGTTTACACGCGATTGCTGCAATAGGAGTGTTTCTGATTCACGGGTAAGATTGGTAAGGATACTACGCAATGAATTAAGGTCATTCAGCGACTCAAGCATACCGCGTGACAGTGTCTGCATTTGCGTAAAGCGATCAAATTCAAGCGGGTCAAAGTCCTGTTGTGCACTACCACTTTCTTCTGTTCTGAATTGAATTTGTGCTTCAGCTTCGATTTCAAAATTTCTTAACTGTTCACGAAAACGTTCAACAGTATCATCCAGTTCCGTCAGGTTATACCGGAAGGCATTGGTTTGTTGTTCCATTCGAGAGCGATAAATACTAACTTCGCCGGCAAAATTGACCAGATTATCAAGTAAATCAGATCGCACACGAACCATATCGCCACGAGCACGTTGCTGAGCCTGCTGTTGTTGTTCTCTTGCTACTTCAGCTGGTGAAGTTTCTTCAGGAGCAACGGCAGGCATCCCTTCAGACTCAGGTGTAAAAGCCTCTTCGACAGGTTGAACTTCAGAAACTTCTTCAAAATCAAATGTAGGTTGTTCAGTAGTTTCATCCAATTCCGGTGCAACTTCAGGTGCCGGCATTTCAAGCTCAACACTTTCTTCTTCAACAATGGCAGGTGCAACTATTTCAGCACCACTTTCATCACCAGCACTTTCCAGAGTTGAAAGGTCATAACTCTCGGATTTAGCAAGAGCGTTAATGATGCCAATCAGCTCAGTGGCCGGCTTCGGATGTTGTTTGTTACGTACAGTCTCAAGCATTGCAACCAGACTATCCTGCGCCTTCTGTAAGGCCTTAAACATGTCATCTGCAACTTCAAGCTGATCATCAACAATTGCCGTTAGCATGGTTTCGATACTATGACTGAGGTCACCTACCTCAATCACACCAGCCATTCTTGCACCACCCTTAAGGGTATGTAATTGTCGCTGTAGCGCTTTTACAAATTCAATATTTTCTGGTGACTCAATCCAGTCATGCAGGGTGTGATCGCTTTCATCAAGGATCTCAACACCTTCTTCCAGAAAGATCTCAAGTAATTCTTCGTCGTAATCCATGTCCGCTATGGACTCGGACATTGCCTGCTCCATAGCAGCCGCTTCAGATTCACCTGTGTCCGGCTCTTCACCTATTATCTCAATGGCACCTTGATCTGCTTCTTCCGCCTCATCCGTCAGGCTTGTTTCATCCAGGCTGATGTCCTGCATGGTCTCTGGCATTTGAATCTGCATGGTCGGTGACTCATAACGAGTCTTATCCAGCAATTCACGGGTACGTTTAATTAAATCGGTATTTTCTGGTAGCTGCGTATCGGCTTCATCGAGTTTCTCAACAGTTTCAGCGACAAATGCACCCGTTTCCTCGAATAGATCGATCAGATCACTGTCCACCTCGAAATTATTATCGTGAAGATACTTAACATGTTCCTCAAGGAAGCCACATAATTCAGCAACCTGTGGAACACTCGCCGTCCTTGAACTGCCTTTTAATGTATGAAACGCCCGAATAAGATTCAGGTTTGCACTATGATCTTCACCTTTATTCCAGTTATCGATATATTCGCGCAACGCAATTAAATGGGTCGCAATTTCTTTGCGGTATATGCCAAGTAAAACAGGATCAATGGAGGGGGTTGTTGCTGCCGTCTCGTCTTCACCAACCAGGTACAGGCCGGATTCAGATGGTTCCTGTTCTTCGCCTGTATCAAGCGACAAGGCCTCATCATCGACTTCAAGTTCAATACCTTCAATTTCCAGCGGTGAGGCTTGCTCGCGTGGAGATTGCTCTTCTGGTATCTCGACCTGATATAAATCAACATCTGTAACATCATCAGCACCCAGATCAATTGCATTGATATCTGACAGGTTACTGGTATCTTCAGGTTCGAGACTGGTAGAATCAAGAGTAATCTCTTCCTCTGCCTCATCTGAGAGGTTAATCTCAAGCTCTTCAGGTTCCTCAGCAGTAAGTTGAATCTCTTCTGATTGCAACTCAATCTCATTCGATACGGCTTCTTGTTCCCCGCTTTCTATCTGCTCTGGAGCAACAGCATGTGAAAAATCATCAGTACTGATTGTTTCACCTTTGCTTAATGCCTCTGCCTTATCCATTAAGGTGAATATTTCCTGCCCCGGTTTGGCACCTGTTTTAAAGAGTTCCAGCAGACCAGGTAGAGAGTCGCGTGCTTTATACAACAGATCAAACATCTCTTGAGTCGGTTCGATTGTTGTATCGATCACGCGGTTAAGCATGTTCTCATATGACCAGGCAAATTCACCCACATCGGCGGCACCAACAAGACGGCCGCTTCCTTTCAATGTATGGAAAGAACGGCGTAAATCCTTTAGTGTTTCCTCATCATCCTGATTGTTTTGCCATTTTGGTAGCAGCCTTGAGATATTGCTATGTTCTTCTTCTGCTTCCTCAAGGAAAATTTCAACGATTTCATCATCCAGCTCATCAGCTATCGTACCTGCATGAGTCCCTGACGCAGGAACAGATTCAGACATTTGCGGGGTCGGCTCGGGTTCCGCCGCAGGCGCAGGTTCGGATTCTGACTCTACTAATTTTTCAGTTGCATCCGTGTTTTCAACAGCAGGTAAATTAAATTCCTGAGAAATGCTGCCCTCAACATTCGGCTCTGCAGCAGCATAGGGTTCCTGTACATCATCACTGACACTATCCGGTGAGACCGCATCTGAAGCTTCATCATAACCTTCCAGGCTAAACTCACCAGAAAGTTCAGATTCGTCCTGCATGGAAGCAATATCAATTTCCGGTTCTGTGTCTTCCGCACCCAGATCCAGGCCAGACTCGGCAAACTCACCCTCAGGTGCAGCAATATCCACAAGCGTTTTATCATCATCACCCTCGAACTCTGGTGACTGGATGTCGACTAAGGTCTGTTCATCATCGGATTTTTCCGTCAGAGATTCCTGCGCAGGTTCTGCTACCGCTTCTTCACCAATGACAACGCCAAGCTCAGCCAGACTGTTTTCTGCTACATCGAGTATTGCGGTGGGATGCCCCCAGCTTTCCGTTAATGACTCGAGATAATACTCTACACTACTGATTGCATCAGCAAGTAAATCCAGGGTATGTGCTTCAGGTCGTTTTGAATTATTAAGTATACTGGTCTGTACATATTTGGAGGCACTATGAAGAACATTCGAAGCACGAGTTAATGTCAACATAGATAGTGAACCACGAATCCGATCAAGCAGGCTGGGTACCTCCTGCAACACATCGATGTTCTTTGGCATCCGGCTATAATCGTTAAACGATTCCTTAACCTTGCTCAGATCAACCTTAACCTCGTCTACAACACGTTTAACGAGTTTACGCTGTTCTGGATCACCAAACTGACTGATGATTGAATCTTCTGATGGGACTCCTTCAGTTGGTCTTTCTTCTGCGGTAGTAGAAGTAGGCTCACTCAGGGCACTCTCAATCGTTAGCAATGCACCAGCAATATCCATAAGAACTGGTTCTTCAATTGCCCGTTGTCCAGTTCCCATTTCCTTGATAACAGCAATTTGATCCTGCAGTAGCATCCGCTGCTCACCAAAACCAAGCATATCGAGGGTATCGCCCATCTGAACAAGTTTCTCTGAAAGCTCGATCAGTGTTTGTGGATCACGGTTTTCAGAACGAACAAATACGTCAAGATTGTCTTTAACCTGGGTAAGATCCTCG
>JASFLL010000149.1:0-4966 GCA_050118115.1 Thioalkalispiraceae bacterium | reverse complement strand
GTTATCTTCGAGTTTGGTTCTTGGAAAAACACGACCGCGATTTTCAAGCAAGACCTGCAGCAGATTAAACTCGACAGGTGATAAATCGATTAATTCATTAGAAACAGAGACGGTGTGCTCAACAGGATTTAACTCAAGTGTTCCATGTCTGAGTGTAGGTGTGGTACGACCTTTGCTCCTTCTGAGTAGAGCACGGACCCGGGCAAGTAGTTCATCAAGGTCAAAGGGCTTGCTTAGGTAATCATCAGCACCCATGTCCAGACCTTTTACTCGATCCTCAACAGAATCCCTGGCAGTCAGAATCAGTACGGGCGTAGCATTATCCTGGTTTCTCATTTTTTTGAGAATTTCCAGACCAGTTTTTCCAGGCAGGTTCAAATCAAGTAATAACAAATCATACTGGTCGGTCTCCAGAACTTGTGCCGCCTGTCCACCATCGGTAAGCCAGTCAACGTTATAGTTATCCTGGCTCAAACCTGTCTTGATTCCATCACCCAGAATCGGATCATCTTCAACCAGAAGCAATCGCATAAGTTTATATACCGTATTAATGTATCTATTTGTTGTAGATAGCTAAATTATATGAACAATTCAACACTTTTACAGTGCATCGAATAACTGGACGATAACCCGTATACCTTAAGTGTCTATTAAGCGAAGGCTTTAAATTCACTCGCTTTTGTAGTGAGCAGATGTAATGAAATGGGCTAACCCTGTAAATTCATTCAGACTCTGCTAATATACGCACCTCATTTATAATAGTATCTTGGGACCAGTACAGCATGTCGACATTCGAAGAACTTCTCAAACAACGAATTCTTATTCTTGATGGAGCAATGGGTAGCATGATCCAGACCTATAAGCTCAGCGAGGAGGATTATCGTGGTGAGCGTTTTGCTGATTGGCCTTCAGATCTTAAGGGCAATAATGACCTTTTATGTTTGACGCAACCGAAAATCATTAAAGATATCCATAAGGCTTATCTTGGTGCGGGCGCAGATATTATTGAGACCAACACATTTAATGCTACATCGATCTCAATGGCCGACTATGGAATGGAGGAGCTGGTCTATGAGATTAATCTGGCAGCAGCAAAACTTGCACGGGAGGCTTGTGATGAATTAGCAACGGCAGACAAACCCAGATTTGTCGCTGGTGTGCTTGGTCCGACTAACCGTACAGCCAGTATTTCTCCGGATGTAAACAATCCAGGTTATCGCAATATAACTTTCGACCAGTTAAGGGAAGCATATTTGGAAGCACTGAGTGGTTTGATCGAAGGTGGGGCTGATATCATTCTGGTAGAAACCATCTTTGATACTCTCAATGCTAAGGCTGCTTTGTTTGCGATTGAAGAATTTTTTGAACAACAGGGTAGGAAATGGCCTGTTATGATTTCTGGCACGATTACTGATGCCAGTGGCAGAACCCTGTCTGGACAGACTGCCGAAGCATTTTACAACTCGCTACGTCATATTAAGCCGGTTAGCTTTGGTTTCAACTGTGCATTAGGCGCCAAAGATTTACGCCAGCATGTTGAAGAGATTGCCGGCATAGCAAACTGTCATATCAACAGTCACCCCAATGCAGGTTTACCGAACGAATTTGGCGAATATGACGAGACGCCTGAACAGATGGCGGCTGAGATTGAACAATGGGCCAAAGAGGGATTTTTAAATATTATAGGTGGTTGTTGTGGCACGACACCTCCCCATATCAAGGCAATTGCTGAAGCTGTTAGTAAGTATCCGCCACGCAAACCGAAACAAGACGACCACACGACACGACTGAGTGGTCTCGAACCATGCAATATCAACGAAGATTCATTGTTTGTGAATGTTGGTGAGCGCACTAATGTCACAGGTTCTGCAAAATTCAAACGGCTCATTCTTGAAGAAAACTATGATGAAGCCCTGAGTGTTGCCCGCGAGCAGGTGGAAAACGGTGCACAGATTATCGACGTGAATATGGATGAGGGTATGCTCGATGGCGTTGAGGCGATGGGTACTTTTCTTAATCTGACTGCCAGTGAACCGGATATATCCCGAGTGCCGGTGATGATCGATTCCAGTAAATGGGAAATCATTGAAGAAGGTCTTAAACGTATTCAGGGCAAGGGTGTCGTCAACTCGATTTCCATGAAAGAGGGTGAAGATAAATTCCTGGAACAGGCCAGGCTCTGTCGCCGTTATGGTGCCGCCGTCATCGTGATGGCCTTTGACGAAGTCGGTCAGGCCGATACCAAGCAGCGCAAGACAGAGATTTGTCAGCGTGCTTATAAATTACTAACTGAAGAAGTTGGATTCCCGCCGGAGGATATTATTTTTGACCCCAATATCTTTGCGATCGCAACAGGTATTGAAGAACATAATAATTACGGAGTCGATTTCATCGAGGCAACTGGCTGGATCAAACAAAACCTGCCGCATGCGCTGGTCAGCGGTGGGGTGAGTAATGTTTCCTTCTCATTCCGGGGTAATAACCCGGTGCGGGAGGCCATTCATGCTGTGTTTTTATATCATGCAATCAAGCAAGGTATGGATATGGGAATTGTCAATGCCGGACAGCTGGCGGTATATGATGACCTGCCCGATGAACTTCGAGAAGCAGTCGAAGACGTAGTGCTGAATCGTCGTGATGATGCCACAGAGCGGTTGCTGGATATTGCCGGAAAATATAAGGGCGAAGCACATGCCGAGAAGAAAGAAGATCTGGAATGGCGTAGCTGGGAGGTGGTCAGGCGTCTCGAACATGCACTGGTAAAAGGTATTGATGCCTATGTAGAAGAAGATACCGAAGAAGCCCGTCAACACTATGATCGTCCAATCCACGTGATCGAAGGTCCATTGATGGACGGTATGAATGTCGTCGGTGACCTGTTTGGCGCCGGTAAGATGTTTTTGCCACAGGTCGTGAAGTCAGCACGTGTTATGAAAAAAGCTGTCGCTTATCTGATTCCATTTATCGAAGCGGAGAAATCCGAAGGTGCCAGAAGTAATGGCAAGATTCTGATGGCAACGGTCAAAGGGGATGTCCACGATATTGGCAAGAACATCGTGGGTGTTGTGCTGCAATGTAATAATTTCGAAGTCATTGACCTGGGCGTCATGGTGCCAGCGAACAAGATCATTGCAACAGCGAAAGAAGAGGATGTCGATATTATTGGCCTGTCCGGTTTGATTACGCCATCGCTGGATGAAATGGTGCATATGGCCAGGGAAATGGAACGACTTAACTTTGATATCCCGTTGTTGATTGGTGGTGCGACAACATCCAAGGCACACACTGCAGTCAAGATTGAACAAAATTATCATGGGCCTACGGTCTGGGTGAAAGATGCATCACGCGCTGTTGGTGTTGCGCAGAACCTGATCGGTGAAACTTCCAAAGATAAGTTTGTTACTGATTTGCGTGCAGAGTATGAAAAAGTGCGGGAAGCTCATGCCGGGCGTCGTGCCCAGGTAAAATGGCTATCGCTGGAGAATGCGCGTGCCAACAAACTTGAACTTGACTGGGAAAACTACACGCCGCCGGTCCCCAGACAATTGGGTGTACAGGTCTTTGATGATATGCCGCTAGAATTTCTGGTGCCGTATATCGACTGGACGCCGTTCTTCCATGCCTGGGAGATCAAAGGCAGTTATCCAAAAGTGTTTGATGATCCTGAAAAAGGTGCAGTCGCAAAACAGTTGTTTGCTGATGCACAAAAGATGTTATCCGAGATTATCGATGGTCACTGGTTTAAGGCCAGGGCCGTGATCGGTCTGTTCCCCGCCAATCAGGTGAATAGCGATGACATTGAAGTTGATAACAATGGTAAAAAAGTCATGCTGCACCACCTGCGCCAGCAAACAGAGCGTCCGCCGGGCAAGCCGAATCGCTGTATCAGTGATTTTGTTGCACCGAAGGAATCGGGTAAACAGGATTACGTCGGTGCATTTGTGGTCACGATTCATGGCGCTGACGAGAAGGCTAAAGAGTTCGATGCCAGACATGATGTTGATCATGCGATTATGATCAAGGCGCTGGCGGATCGCTTTGCCGAGGCGTTTGCCGAGCACATGCATGATCGCGTGCGTCACCTGAACTGGGGCTATGAAAACGATAACTGGTCACCCTGTCAGGGCATTGATGATAAAACCTTTAAGAACGATGAGTTGATCAAGGAAAAATACCAGGGTATTCGACCTGCACCGGGTTATCCGGCCTGTCCCGATCACACCGAAAAACCCATCCTCTGGGAGTTACTGGATGCCGAAAACAACTGTGGCGCCCGACTGACGGAATCAAATGCCATGTGGCCTGCCGCTTCGGTCAGTGGCTGGTACTTCAGCCATCCCGAAGCAACGTACTTCGGCGTGGGTAAAATTAATCGTGACCAGGTAGAGGATTATGCGAAGCGTAAAGGCATGAGCATTGAAGAGGCAGAGCGCTGGTTGGCACCTAACCTGGGCTATGATAGCTAAGCGGGCTTTCTAGGTTATATTCCTTAATAGAATATACTCGCATAGTCTGACCAGTGTCTGGCCCTTATCAAACGGGACTACGGTGCTTTATTCACTACAATATTATTTCAGCTTCCTGCTAATATAACCAAATGGAATATTCAAATCTCCCGGATTTAACTGGCTGGGCTACCTTGCGGGCGGTGGTTGAGAATGGGGGTGTCAATGAGGCGGCTGCAAAACTCAATATAAGTCAATCCGCGGTCTCCAAGCGATTACGTGGACTTGATCAATGCTACGGTATGCCGCTCATGGAACGGGTGGGTGGACGCTTGCGTCTGACGGAGGCCGGAGAAAAAGTGTATATGCTGGCTACTCTGACCCTGGATCGACAACTGGCTTTGCGTGATGAAATTAATGCGCTGTCCAGCGGCAAGACCAGTCTCAGTATGGAAGTCACTTTTGGGATCGGTGAGCATCTTTTGCCAGATTTACTGTTGAGTTTTAAAGAGCAATACCCG
>JASFLL010000148.1:0-4979 GCA_050118115.1 Thioalkalispiraceae bacterium | reverse complement strand
ACCGGCCACTGCGGCCATCGCACGAACTGCCACTAATGTTAAGGCCGGTGCCAGCTCGCCACTGTCTTCCGTGGTACATGGCCTGTTTATCCTGGCAGCCATTTTATCACTGACCTGGTTACTGGCGTATATCCCGATGGCATCCATGGCAGCGCTATTATTGATGGTCGCCTGGAATATGAGTGAAGCACGACACTTTGTACGCATTATCAAAATTGCCCCTAGAGACGATGTCATCGTCATGGCCATTTGTTTTTCGCTGACCGTGTTGTTTGATATGACAATTGCAGTGGGCGTGGGTATGGGGCTGGCTGCGATCCTGTTTATTCGCAGGAGCATTAGCCTGACCACGACCAAAAAAGTCGAAGTAAACCATGATCTATATGGGGACCTGGCCAATAAGGTGGTAATTTACGATATTGATGGCCCACTCTTCTTCGGCTCGGCACAGAAGGCGATCAAGTCCATTTCAGACGTGTTATCCGAGGTCCGTGTTGTTATCCTCGACATGTCCGAAGTAAACATGATTGATATGAGTGCCATTATTGCAATGGAGTCCATCGCCAGGCTGCTGGACAAAAACAATATGGTCTTAATCATCAACAATTTACAACCGCGCATGATTTTAAAGCTACGGCGCGCAGGTATCCGCCTGAAGCCGGGTAAAATTTATTATTCACGAACGCTGGATGAAGGAATCAAGAAAGCAAAAACATTTGTCTAATACGCGCTAGATGAGCATCCGGAGGAAGCTGGCTATGGCATTAAACAAACTAGAATTAAGGGATTTATACCGTGAACGTGCAGCAAGCTATGACTTTTCTGCAAACCTTTACTACCTGATAGGTTTCAGAGAAGAGTCATATCGGGATATGGCGGTTACCAGACTCTGCCTCAAGCCTGGCGACACGGCAGTAGAAATTGGCTGTGGTACCGGTCTAAATTTCAAGTTTGTCATGAGAGAGATTGGGGAAAGCGGCAAACTGTATGGCATCGATCTTACTGACGCAATGCTAGAGCAGGCAAAGGCCAGAGCCACTAAAAAAGGATGGAATAATATTCAGCTTATCCAGAGTGATGCTGCGCACTACACCTTTCCAGCTGGCGTTAACGGAATTTACTCCAGTTTTGCCCTGACACTGGTCCCGGAATACGAAGCTGTGATTGAACGTGCGGCACATGCCCTGGCAGAGGGTGGTCGATTTGTTCTGCTCGATCTGAAAATGCCTGAGTACTGGCCTCATTGGGCTGTAAAGATTGGCGTTGCAATCACACGGCCATTTGGCGTAACACTGGATCTAAGCGAGCGCAGACCCTGGGAAGTCATGAAAAAATATTTCCGCACGGTCAGCGTAATCGAATTATATGGTGGCTTTGCCTATATAGCAGTGGCAGAGAAATAACGAATTCGAGGTTATCCATTGAAAATAGCTATAAAAAATAATTTCTTATTCACAGTTATACTCGTACTGGCATGCAGCGTCTTCCTACCAGCTATGGCCGCTGCTACTGAACCTGTGCATTTTGTCATGCAATTAACCCGTTCCAATGAACACCACGGCCATCGCCGCGCGTTTTTGCAGATCGATAAAGTACTCACAGATCTGGGTGAAAAAAACCTGAGTATAACTGTCGTTGCCTATGAGGACGGAATCCATGCCTTGCTGGCAAAGAATCCTGACACCTCGCAGTTACTTACTAAACTGGCTAATCGAGGCGTTACCTTCAAGGCCTGTCGTATCAGCATGCGTGCCTGGGATTTAAAAGAAGAGGACTTCCCACTGGAAGTGGAGTTTGTCCCCGCCGGTGCGCCTGAAGTGATACGGCTACAAATGCTGGGTTATAAGTACTGGAGACCATAGGTGATCGATTAAAGATAACTACTGGACTATAGAGTTACCTTCACCACGCGGGTCGCTGGCCGCCGTGACCTGGTTGGTTTGCTTGTTGACAATCACCACCTGCATATTACCGTATTTATACTTCAACTCGTGCAGAGTATGTCCACGCTTTTCCAGTTCCTCCACTTCACGACTGGTAAATGCACTGGGTTCGTATTGCACTTCATCAGGTAAATATTGATGATGGAAACGAGGCGCACTTACAATCTGTTTGGCAGACTTGCCCTGTGCAACACCGAGGATACTATTTAAAACCATAGTGATAATGCGACTGCCACCGGGAGTACCGAGTATCGCCAGTTTGTCTTTGCTCTCGATAATAGTGGGACTCATACTCGACAACATTCTTTTACCGGGAGCAATAGCATTGGCCTCTGCACCAACCAGGCCATAGGCATTAGGCGTACCTGGCTTGGAAGAGAAATCATCCATTTCATCGTTCAATAATATCCCGGTACCCGGTGGTACAAAACAGGAACCAAATGGATAATTGATGCTGAGGGTCGCTGCTACACGATTGCCCTGTCTATCGATAATCGAAAAATGCGTGGTGTGATTACCTTTTGGCTGGTCATCGATACCCGGTAGCATTGCGCTCGGTGTCGCCATGGTTAGGTCAATATCATTGCCGAGCTGACGTGTATACTCTTTACTGATTAATTTTTTAACCGGGACCGCTACAAAGTCACTGTCACCCAGGTAAAGGGCTCTATCCCGATAGGCTCGCCGCATCACTTCTATCAATAAATGCTTCTGATCAATATCAGTCAGGCTTGACCAGTTATGTAACTCAAGCATGTTGAGCATCGACAGGATCGCCACCCCGCCTGATGAAGCGGGTGCGACCGATGTCACTTTATAATCCCCGAACTGGCCGGTTAGTGGTTGACGTTCGATAACCTGGTAACGCTCAAGATCAGTCAGGCTCCAGATCCCCCCGGCCTTGCGGGTTCCCTGTACCAGCCCCCAGGCTACATCGCCCTTATAAAAACCATCTGCGCCCTGAACCACCATCTTCTGCAGGGTATTGGCCAGGTCAGGTTGCTTGATGAGAAAACCCAGCTCGGGTACCTCGTTATTTTGTAAAAATATTTTCGCCGCATCCGGTGATGCACGCAGGACATCAAGCCGGAACTTCGCCATGCGTTGATAGTGTTCAGTTACGGGAAACCCCTGCTGCGCGGCCTGAATTGCCGGTGCCAGCACCTTTCCAAGCGACAGGCTGCCATATTTTTTACTGATGTGTACCAGGGCTGCGGGTTGCCCCGGGATGCCGGCCGCCAGGGGACCATCCATCGATAATTTTGGAATCACATTGCCCTGCTTGTCCAGATACATATCACGGTCAGCCTGTAACGGTGCAACTTCGCGACCATCAACCATCACCGACTTGTTATCGCTGGCTCGCTGTAACAACCAGAAACCACCGCCACCCATGCCGGAACTGTATGGTTCCACAACGGCCAGGGTTGCGCTCACTGCCACCGCGGCGTCAAAGGCATTTCCTCCCTGGTTTAAAATATCAATACCGGCCTGGGTGGCAATGGGATGAGCAGTGGCAACAGCCTGCTGGGGTTCGGTAGTTTGTTGGCAGGCAAACAGAAATAACGCGAGGATAAGAACTGGAAATTTTTTTAGAATCATCCTGATATTCTAATCGATAAAAGTGAAGTCTGCAGACTAACTACTGTTCACCGACTCAATCAGGATGCTTTGCGGCCCGTCAGTTTTTCATATTTAAGCTTGAGCATGTCATCAGATTCTTTGTTATCCGGATCCTTGACAATGCAATCCACGGGACAAACCTCGATACACTGTGGTTCATTGAAGTGACCAACACACTCCGTACACAGGTTGGGGTCGATCTCGTAAATTTCATCACCCTGTGATATCGCGCTATTAGGGCACTCAGGCTCGCAGACATCACAGTTAATGCATTCATCGTGAATTAGTAAGGACATTAAGGAACAACCTTTAGAATAAACTGAAATAACACTTTATATATCGGGCCAATTGTCAGGTGAATCAAGTGGAAATGGCGCAGTAAAAAATGAACCGAAATGAGAAACACAATAAATGATTGCTGTTTATCGATAACGTGATCAGCACCGCCTGCGATACCTAACCTGGCAGGGATATTAGCCGATTTTCTGCTGTATTGCAGCTACCACGTTGGCAGGGACAAAGGAACTGATGTCACCCCCCAGTCTGGCAATTTCACGTACCAGGCTTGAGGATATATATGAATACTGTTCCGCCGGGGTTAAAAACACCGTTTCTATATCATCACGTAAGTGGCGGTTCATACTGGCCAGTTGAAATTCATATTCGAAGTCAGAAACCGCGCGGAGTCCACGGATAATAACCGTCGCATTTTTTTCCCGCATAAACTCAACCAGCAAAGTGTTGAAACCGCATACCTCCACATTACGGTATTCGGCCAGGGCATCAGCGGCGAGCTGGATGCGTTCTTCGAGACTGAAGAAAGGCGTCTTTTCTGCACTTTGTGCCACGGCAACAATAACCCTGGAAAATAACTTACTGGCGCGTTGTACCAGATCGGTATGTCCGTTTGTAACAGGATCAAAGGTTCCGGGGTAGATGGCAACTAAATCAGTCATCCCCTAAAGATACGCAAGCCCTTTGCAGCTGACAAGTCAGCCTTGCACATCATATAGTGAATAATGGACCTGACCGGCCGTTTTTTGGCGGTATACCTGCCAGGCTGCAGGTAATAATGAAACATCGAGCCGCCCATCATGTTCCAGATAAACCCAGCTGACAGGTTTCAACCAACCACCTGCCTGTAACAACCTGGCTGTCTCCGGAATTAAATTGTAATCATAGGGTGGGTCAAGAAAAACAATATCAAATGCTTGGGTTTTTCCCGTTAGAAAAGATTCTGCACTCGTTTGATAAAAGCTGGCCCTGTCCGTGTTGACTTTATTACAAATCTGCTTAAGATTTTCGATGACTTTTTTATTCTTATCCACGAAAGCAGTATATCCTGCGCCTCGTGACAATGCCTCCAGTCCCAGCGCCCCGCTACCACAAAACAGATCCAGGCAGTGCGCTCCT
>JASFLL010000147.1:0-4982 GCA_050118115.1 Thioalkalispiraceae bacterium | reverse complement strand
CCCTATGGCGTGTATCAAGCAACAGGATCGCGAAGACCTCATAGGGGTAGTCCCGCAATCTGGCATGGATTGCCTGTCTCGCTTCAATGGGATTCTGGATGGCTTCACCGGTTTCGAGCTGGGAGGAAAGGTGGCGGCGGGCCATTTCAAGGACTGCCTGTAATTGGACATATTTTGCCTGGCCCAGGCCCTTGACCTTACAGAAATCAGATTCCTCTGCCATGAGTAAAGGCCGAAGCCCACCAAAATGGTGCAGGCACTCCCGTGCCAGATCCACAGCCGTTTTACCCGTAATACCGGTTCGAAGGAAAATCGCGAGTAACTCCGCATCGCTCAGGGCCTGTGGACCTTTGCTTAACAGACGTTCTCTGGGGCGTTCGGCCTCGGGCCATTGTCGGATAGATATCATTTTAACCTCCATGTCGTTATGTGTGTTATATCAGCGTCCATGCTGACCCTCGATGACAGGCAAGCGACCTGCATAAGTTCTCAATATCACCAAACAATATTGTAAGTATGTGGGGATTTGCAAGCTATAATGGGAAAATATATAGGAAGGACACAATGTTAGAGCGCTTGACGAACAAACGAATTTTACTCGGAGTAACCGGTAGTATTGCCGCCTACAAGGCCGGCGAGGTGGTTCGCCGCCTCCGTGAGCAGGGTGCGGAAGTACGAGTGATAATGACACATGCCGCAACTGAGTTTGTGGCTCCCATGACTTTCCAGGCCCTGTCCGGAAACCCCGTCCATCAGCATCTTCTGGATAGCAAGGCGGAAGCGGCCATGGGCCATATTGAACTGGCCAGATGGGCAGATGCGATTCTGGTCGCCCCGGCCAGTGCTGATTTTCTTGCCCGTCTTCGTTTGGGACGGGCTGACGACCTCTTGATGGCAGTGTGTCTGGCCAGTGATGTGCCGCTGGCTGTCGCGCCGGCCATGAATAACAAGATGTGGGCCGATCCGGCGACAGAAGACAATATCAGGGTGTTACGCAGCCGCGGGGTTCTCACATTTGGGCCAGAGAGTGGAGAACAGGCCTGCGGCGAAACCGGTGTTGGGCGGCTGCTGGAGCCAGAACAACTGATTGCGAATCTTGCCGAGCTTTTCGAAACCGGGGCATTAGCCGGTTTACATGTGTTAGTGACGGCGGGCCCAACCCGGGAAGCGGTTGACCCGGTCCGATTTTTTTCCAATAAAAGCTCTGGAAAAATGGGTTTTGCCATCGCCCGGGCTGCTGCTGAAGCGGGTGCCCGCGTGACACTGGTCAGTGGTCCCGTGAGCCTTGAAACCCCTGACAGCGTGAAACGTCATGATGTTGTCAGTGCACAGCAAATGCATGATGTCGTGATGGGCAAGATGGAAGACGTCGATATCTTTATTGGCACAGCCGCCGTGGCGGACTATCGACCAGATACTATCTATGCCCAGAAAATTAAAAAAAATGCCGAGTCATTGCAGATTACGCTGGTAAAAAATCCGGATGTACTGAGCACCGTCAAGCAGCGCTATCCTGCCTGTTTTTGCGTCGGCTTTGCTGCCGAGACCGATAACCTCGAGCATCATGCGCGCACCAAACTCCATGACAAAGGTGTCGATTTGATTGCAGCCAACTGGGTCGGTGCCGATACAGAAGGAGGCTTTGACAGTGACGAGAACGCCTTGCGGCTTGTCTGGCGGGAAGGCGAACAGGAATTACCTCTGATGTCCAAGTCCAAGCTGGCGAGGGAACTGGTCAGTTATGTTGCCCAGCGGTTCTATGTACGTCATAAATCAGCCCTGAGCGGTGATAATATTCTGCATTTTAATAAGGTAGAGCCGACAGATAGTAATTAGAATCAAGCTGCTGCAAACTTGGTTGTCCGGGGTTAATCCAATCGAGAATTGATTGTTTCAGGCTGAAACCGGGGTATTCACGGTGTTACTTATCACTATCGTACCCGTTACAATAGGATTTATTAAGTGATACGTTGTTGGGGACGATAGATGAAATCAATCGAATTAAAAATTCTGGATGAACGTATTGGTAAGGAAATTCCATTACCAGGTTATGCGACGACAGGGTCTGCCGGTATGGATTTACGCGCCTGTCTTGATGAAGCGCTCGACGTTGCACCCGGGGAAACACAGCTGATACCGACCGGCATTTCGATCCACATTGAAGACGAAAATCTGGCTGCGGTAATTTTACCCCGTTCCGGTTTGGGTCATAAGCATGGCATTGTGCTTGGCAACCTGGTCGGACTTATTGATTCGGATTACCAGGGACAATTATATATTTCCTGCTGGAACCGCGGGCAGGACTCGTTCAGGATTGAAAGCGGCGATCGTATTGCACAATTGGTGATTGTACCGGTGGTGCAGGTCGATTTTCAGATTGTTGAAGAATTTGCCACAAGTGATCGAGCAGAAGGTGGCTTCGGTCATACTGGCCGTGGCTAATCAATAATAGAGTATTTTTAACGGACTAGATAAAGCGGATAATTATGGCAAGACGTCGACGTGGGCGCAGACGCGCCAAGCAGCAGGTAAAAAAGGGAGGCTTGTCCCTCAGCACAGTTACTTTGCTGGCATTTCTACTTTTCGTATTAATCTTTGCATTAGCATTATGGCTTAGTCAACAAGCTTCATATGTTCAGATTCGAGCCCAGCAACGTGAGGCAAAGGATGTGGTATCACGTAGCGTCGCGTATCAGTTATCCAAGGCGGTCGCATCTTATGCTTATTCCCTGGAAACCCTGGCACGTGACCCGGCAATAATTGCCCTGATGCAGGAAGGTGATAAAGAGGCGATTAGTAAGCGCTCTTCACAACTTTATAAAGCTTATCCTTATGCAAAGTCGTTACGACTTTATCAGCTTGGCACACCAAGACTGGATTCAAGTGTTCATCCCCAGGTCAGTTATGCCTGCCTGGATTTAATCAGCCTGATTGATCGCGGTGAAAAAGAACCACCTATTGAAGTGCATGTACCTCACACGAAAGAACAACACCTGGAAATCGTGCGCCCAGTCTTTAATGGAAAAAAACTTGTTGGTTATATCCAGCTTACACTTGACGTAAAAGCGGTTCAGGTCTGGCTAAACTCAATACTGGGAAATAACTATGTTGAGCTGATACAGGCAGCGAAAAACCAGAAACCAGTACTGATTGGCAGGGGAGGTGATGAAAACCTCAAGACCAGTGAGCCGAGTTATTATCACATTAAAGGGACACGTTGGAAGGTTTCAGTCTGGTCAAAGTCCACGTTGCCAATTTTACCAATCACTTACCAGGTATTAGCTATTTTCCTGTTTGCCGTGGTACTGATTGGTCTGGTTGTTTATTTGCTCAAGCGTTCTTTGAGCAATACGATCAGACTGGATGCCACGAATATTGTCCGCCTGACTGCTGATAACCTGCGGAGCAGAAAACAGCATGACTACCAGCTATTTTTGCCGGAGTTTCAGGATGTGGCAAGAAATATAGCATTACTTGCTGACTCAAATCACATCGATCGTGAGCGCGATGATGATCCCAATGCGATGAGTTATGGAGGCAACGACTTAACGACTATTGATCCGCTTTACATGGCAGATGAGGGTGTAAGTGTTGAGGAGCTGGATGAAAGCGCGATGCCGCCACAGCCAACAATACCTGCACAACAACCAGCGCAAGCCAGGCCAGACCAGGCTAATGAGGCTGCCACATCAACGGCACGGTTTGAGTCTAGAGATATAAGTAGCTCATCGATTGCTCCAGGCGCTGGTGTGAGTTCAGTGCGCCAGGCACCACCGCCATTACCGCCTGCTGAGATCTTCAAGGCGTATGATATCCGGGGTATTGTGGGTAGCAGCCTGAGTGCGGAACATGCAAGATTGATCGGTCAGGCGCTCGGTAGTGAAGCTATACAGCGTGGTTTAAAGAAACTGGCTTTTGCCCGTGATGGTCGGCTTTCGGGACCAGAGCTGGGACAGGCATTTGTACAGGGCGTACAGTCCACGGGTGTTGATGTACTGGATGTGGGGATGGTACCTACACCTGTACTTTACTATGCCGCAACTGAACATACAGATGGTAGTGGCGTGATGCTTACAGGTAGCCATAACCCTCCAGACTACAACGGTTTTAAAATGATGCTGGGAGGTGACACTTTATCAGGTGATCAAATTCAGGCACTGCGTAAACGTATTGAAGCAAAAGACTTTGCCCAGGGTCAGGGTAGCTACGCAAATCAGAGTGTCGCCAAGGCGTATATTGATCGGATTATCTCTGATGTTAAGTTAAAGCATCCCATCAAAGTTGTTATTGATTGTGGTAATGGTGTGGCCGGTGCGATTGCACCAGTCTTATTCAAGTCCATGGGCTGTCAGGTTACAGAATTGTATTGTGATGTTGATGGACATTTTCCAAATCACCATCCTGACCCCAGCAAACCGGAAAATCTAAAAGACCTGATTGCTGCGGTAAAAAGCAAGAATGCAGATATTGGTCTTGCATTTGATGGTGATGGTGATCGTCTTGGCGTTGTTGATGCAGATGGTAAAGTTATTTATCCGGATCGACTAATGATGTTGTTTGCCGCAGATGTGTTGTCACGTAATCATGGCGCCCAGATTATTTACGATATAAAGTGTACCAGCAACCTGACCAAGGTTATTTTTGAGAAAGGCGGCGAACCGATTATGTGGAAGACGGGCCATTCCCTGATCAAAAGTAAAATGAAACAATCAGGCGCTGCACTCGCTGGCGAGATGAGTGGACATATCTTCTTTAAAGAGCGTTGGTATGGATTTGATGATGGTTTGTATTCAGGAGCGCGTTTGCTTGAGATCCTTTCGAACAGGCAACAATCTCCTGCTGAAGTTTTTGCTACACTACCCGATGCCTGGAACACACCTGAAATTAATGTCAGCATGAAAGAGGGTGAGCATCACAAGTTTATTGATGAACTTATGATGAAGGCGGACTTTGGTGATGCCAATGTGACAATGATTGATGGA
>JASFLL010000146.1:0-4989 GCA_050118115.1 Thioalkalispiraceae bacterium | reverse complement strand
TTTTTTAAAAATCGTCGAGTATGCAAAATTAAGGATGATATAACCTAATATAAAGAAAAACAGTAAATCGAAGTAAACATATGCCGTACTCAGCGCAATTATCCATAACAAACCACCAACTATCAAGCCATGCGCTACTGGCACCATTCCTGATGCCAATGGACGTTTCGATTTTACAGGATGGGCTCGGTCGTGGTTTAAATCAACAAGATCATTAAATATGTATATCCCAGATGCAGCAAAAGAAAACAAGATAAAACCAAAAAATGCATCCAAAAGCTTAGTAACATCGGTAAATGAATGCGCTAACACCAATGGGAGAAATATCAGTGTATTCTTAACCCATTGATGAACCCTCATCATTTTTATATATGGTATAGGGCTTAATTTATATTTCTGCGGTATATGATTCACTTTGCCACCCAGTGCTTTTGCCTTTTTCAAAAGATTGTTATTATTGCTGGCTACAGTTGCGACGCCACTATGTCGCCACACAGATAAATCAGCTGAATCATTACCAATATATTCATATTGGCCTTTCCCAAACTGCTTGTCCAGAAACTCAGCTTTATTATTACCTTTGTAGTTATGTTTTGAATCGCTTCCGAATTGTCCTGAAAATATTCCCAGGTGTTTTGCAATATTATCAGCTATTGATTGGTGACTGGCGGTTACCAGATATACCTCTACAGTATTACTCTTGCGTTTTTTAATATAATTCAAAACACTATTATTATAGGGAAGAAACTCAGCTGTTAAACTCACTCGTTTTGCAATCTGGTCCTTGAAATATGCTTTACCATGCAGAACCCAAATAGGCAATGCAAACATATAAAAAAGATTTTGCTTTAATAACTGGATAATTGATTCATGCAGGCAGTCAGTTAATACAAGCGTTCCATCAAGGTCCACACAAAGTGTCTTTAGATTTGAATTCACCATTAATACTGGATTTTACCTGCGAGGAAAATTAAATTGCACGGATGATCGCAATACTTGTGAAATATCAGGATGCCAATTGGATGTCATGTTTTGATACAAGCATTCGGGTATGTTTTCCCACGATATCCAGCAATACGCTAATTCTCTCAGTACTTACGTATTTTTCAAATAACGCTCTATAGCCCGATAACGCTCCTTCTATAAATTCTATCTCATCACCACATTTCATTTTTCTTTCGGGCAGGCAACGAATACCTTCTTCATTCGTATAATGCTGTAATTCGTCAACCAGATCTTGAGGAACTCGAGCAGGCATGCTGCCAAATTTTACCATATTTGAAACCCCCACGGTCGATCGTATTGGCATCCAGTTATCGTTTTCAGTATCCAGTAAGATGAACAGGTAGCGAGGAAATAAGGCCTCTATAATCGGCTGATAGCGGCCGTTAACACGTTTATTTCGTTTCAAAAGAGGTAAAAATGTTATAAATCCCTGCCTGTTCAAGTTCTTCCGTGCCAGGTCTTCTCCCCTGGCCTTTGTATACACCAGATACCAGGATTTTAGATTCGACCGTCGCTTTTCTGGATTATCAGCCATTAATAACTCCTTGCTGTATTAATTCTGTTACTTACTCATATTGCTCTACTGTACTGAATTTTATCAGACACTCGTTTTATCACTCAGCTGTGAAGCCTCTTTTCGAATTTCCTCAATCTCAGTTTTTAATTCTTCATATTCAGACAGTTTTGCCTGCAAAAAACGGAAGGTAATCTTGGCTTTCTCTTCCATCCCTTTGGGCGTCAAAAAATAGGTATAAGCTGTTTTATTCTTGTTTTTGTAAAAATTTTTAGCCTTGATAATGCCTTTATCGATCAAGGCATGCAGGCAATAGTTGACTTTACCCAGGCTAATTCCCATTTTTTTGGAAATGGCTCGCTGGCTCATATTTGGATCATTTTCGAGAAGTTTCAGTAAATGATACTTCAATTCATCGTTAATCATGGGGATGTGTTCACATGTTGAACATTAAGAAAGGAGTCTAGCAAAGCCCCTGTTCAATGCAAGAACACAAATAAAAAAGGCGCCTTGCGGCGCCTTTCCAATTTCCCCCAGAGGATGGTTAATTTTTAGCTGATCGTGACTTACCAGATTTGGCTGTGACTTCACTAAAAATGAGGTCAGACTTGTTTTTATCGATTATTTTTTGACCGATACCCTTCACCTTTATCAAATCTGAAGAGGATTTGAAGGGACCATTGGTCTTCCGGTAAGTCACGATGGCCTGAGCTTTTTTGGAACCGACTCCATGTATATTATTAGCCAATGTCTGTGCATCCGCCGTATTCACGTTAACCGGTGCCGCGCTTGCCCAGCCTGATGCAAAAAGCAGTGAAGCAACGAAGATTACCTTCCCTAGTAATTGTGCAACTTTCATGTTTTCTCCTTGAATAGTTCGTTTGTTAAAAGGTGCCGTAATTATGGCCACCTCAAAACACCTTCGCTATCGGATAAATCTGAAAGTCTTGTAGGAATTTTCCTACAGGATGCTAGCCCAGTTGCTGATTAATCTCTTCTAATACATTCACCGGTTCGGCAGCCTGGGTAATTGGACGGCCGATAACAAGGTAATTGGCTCCTGCTTCCACAGCCTTCAGAGGTGTCATGACTCGTTTTTGATCACCTGCATCAGCAGAATCAGGGCGGATTCCAGGCGTCACCAGCAGGAATGAATTATCACTCTCTTCACGTAGCTTTGTTGCTTCATGGGCTGAGCAAACGACACCATTTAGGCCAGAGGCACGTACTAAACCGGCGAGTAACGAGACCTGTTTCTCGGCACTATTGCTAATACCTATTTCTGCAAGCCCCCGGTCATCCATGCTGGTCAATACTGTTACAGCTATCAAGTAAGGGTGATGTCCGGATTTATTCAGTCCTTCCAGTGCTGCTTCCATCATTGCGCGTCCACCCATAGCATGGACATTAAGCATCCAGACACCCAAATCTGCTGCAGCCTGGCAGGCCCGCATAACAGTATTGGGAATGTCGTGAAATTTCAGGTCCAGGAAAACATCAAAACCACTATTGATAATTCTGGACACAAACTGTGGACCTTCCCGGGTAAACAATTCTTTCCCTACTTTGAGTTTGCAGCTCATTGGATCAATGGCATCAACAAAATGCATCGCGCTTTTAGCTTCAGGATAATCCAGGGCAACGATGATTTTCGAATTCGACATTACTCTCCCTCAACACCCAATATTGGTTTTATTGTGTTCCAGTTCTTGCAGCTGGGACAATGCCAGTGCAAAGTCTTGCCATGAAACCCGCAGACATCGCATTGATACACAGGGTTATTTACCAGTAACTGTGAAGTAACTTTTTTCAATGCTTCCAGTTTGTCCCGGGCGGGATCCTTAATATGTAGCAGAGCCAGTTCAATTAGCCTGTCCATGCCACGCAGTGAAGGTTTTCGTTCAAGATAAGCGGCAATGAACTCTGCTGAGGCAGCATCACCTTCACGTTCCCGTATTAACTCAGCCAGACTTAACATGACGGAAATACCACCATGACGAGCTAGAATATCTCTCAAATATTGTACCATTTCTCCGATGTTATCGATCTGTCGATAACAACGAATCAAGGGGTCGAGTATTTCAGGTATATAATCCGGGTCCTGTTCTTCAATTCGTCGGTAGGCTTTAATTGCCGCCTTATAATGACCCAATCGCATTTCAAGATCACCTTCAAGCAAACTTGCACGCGCGCATTTGCGATCAGTTGAAAGCGCTTTCTTGATTAACTTTAATGCTTTTTGTAATTCATTGTTCCGTATATCCTGTTCGGCCATTTCACAATAATAGTGTGCAATCACATTGTCCTGTGATGTGCCGGTTTTATACGCAAGGGTGCGAGCGGCATCAATGGCTTTTTCCCAGTCTTTTTCCTGTTGATAAATATCCATCAATTGTTGCAGCGCATTAATCGTGTGAGGGCCCGATTCAATTAACTCATTGAACAATGCTTCAGCACGGTCAAATAAACCTGCTCGCATATAATCCTGTCCCAATTCATGAAGAGCCTGCATACGTTGTTCAGCATTAAGCGTTGGTCGAGCAATCAGATTCTGATGAATACGGATAGCTCTATCGACCTCGCCTCGGCGTCGAAATAAACTACCCAGGGCAAGGTGTGTTTCAACCGTTTCACTGTTGACATCCAGCATCTGTATAAAGACATCAATGGCTTTATCAGGCTGCTCATTAAGTAGATAATTTAAGCCCTTAATGTAATCAATAGGGATCTCTGAATAAGAGCTAATCGGCATATTGCTCTTATTACGTCTGCCGATCAGCCACCCTGAAATGGCGGCCACCGGCAGTAACAGGAACAGTAATATGACAGGATCAGAAAACATTAGTGTTGATTTTTAATGGGTATGGCTCTTAAGTTCGCTACTTCTTTCTCGGCTACATCGGCAACACGCTTGAGTTTTGATACCTCTCTTTTACTCTTGAGGATTAAACCCAGGCTTGCAAACATGCCTAATATTGCACCAAGCAACATTGATAAAACAATGGCGAGCGATAATGGTGCTTCTTTATAGCCAAAATAGTAATTTATCTGTACTGTCTCAGCGTTGAGAATAGCAAAAATCACTCCAATCAGAGCAATCAATGCTATGACGATTGCATATAAAATTTTCGACATTGACTTCTCTCCCTTCGCCAAAATTGCGATATACACGTTTTTCGCCTGTACAAACGAAAAACACCGACATGAGTATGAGTTACCCATGTCGGTGTATCAATACTTCGAAAAGTGATTATTGAGTAATTTCGACTTTATCCATGCTGTCATTGACGCGTTCACGCAGTTCCTTGCCCGGCTTGAAATGTGGTACATACTTCGCTGCCAGTTCGACTGAATCACCCGTCTTGGGGTTTCGCCCGGTACGCGGTGGACGATAATGCAACGAGAAACTGCCAAATCCCCTTATTTCAATCCTTTCACCACTTGATAAGCATTGTGCCATGTGTTCAAGC
>JASFLL010000145.1:0-5011 GCA_050118115.1 Thioalkalispiraceae bacterium | reverse complement strand
TGACCGGTCAGCCAAAATTATTTGCCGCCGTTATCGGCGTGCATATTGTATTTGGATTAGTCGCCATCGGTTACTTTGCGCGTCCTCACTGGAAACTTTCAGGCAGTATGGTCCAACAAGGTACGCAGGCTGACGACTGACACTATATATATGGAGACTGTCCTCCGTAAAGTATTGAAGGTATGACGAAAAGGGCTTTAACAGGTGAAGATGGAAATACAGATAGAACTTGAAAAAGAGGACTGGAAAAAATTTCAGTCCTATATAGCCAAGGAAATTCCAAAGCAGTATAAAACGTGGATGGATAGCTTCTGGGTGAACGTAATCATATGGATGGTTGTTGCCTTTGTTTTTATGTCAATCTTCAAAAAATTTAGCGACTTTCATGGGCCGACCGCGATTTCTGTTGCTGTGTTTTTTGTACTCATATTTGCATTGTTCATCTTCAGTGCGATCAGAATCCGCAAGGCATTTGAACCACTTGCAAGTGGAATATTTTGTGGCAGGCATCATTTTACATTTTCCAGCGAAGGCATCTCATCAAAGGGAAAGGGTTATGAAGCATTTCATTCATGGGAAATAGTTAAAAAGGTAGAGCGAGCCCCTGGAATGATACTGATTTATCTGGATAAGGCCTATGCCTTTATGTTTCCAGAGGCAAAGCTTGCTGAACCTGATGGATTCTATCAATACATATCAGAACAGTTTTCTAAGGTAAAAGATCAGTCCAGCCAGGCACCTGCATCGGCGGCTGACTGAAGTGTTTGGTTGCCACTATATGGAAACATATAAACTATACTTCGAAGAGTAGGGTAGGCCTTCTTGCTAAAGAAAACATTGAAAATATTCACAGGGATTATTCTCGGCCTGGTCGTACTGGTGGTGATCGCGGCGATTTATTATCAGTTTGACGAGGAGCTGGATCCGGACATCGTCAGGCTGGTCAATAACTCGCCTGAAGTGATTGATGCAAGCAAGAACGGTTACTACCAGTTGCTGGGGCTGTATGCAGGCGAGAATAAAAAACCAGTGGAGTATGCCCTGGAAATTATTGAACAGGCCAGGAAGCAGTCCCTGGAAAAAGATGTTGTAATCCTGCCAGACCCTGATCTTAAAAGGCCAGGTGAACTCCATATCACAGCGGAGAACAAGTTTCTATGTTATTCGTTAGACAGGGATTGTCTGGGGATGGTGAAAAAAGAAAAGGCAAAGATTAAAAAAATATTAAAAGACAATGCGCTGATTACCCATCGATTTAGAAATGCTTACAGCTTCGACGATTTTCAGGAACCACCCTATCTATTCGGTTTGCAGGGGATATTAACTGCTCACCATCTGGTATTAACGGATATTGCCTTTGAATGGCTGTACGGCGACAGAGACAAAGCCCTGAACAATTTGAATACAGATCTGGCCTTCTGGCGCAGGGTGACCCGCAGCGATGTCTCGCTGATTACCCGAATGATTGCCGTTGCCAATATTGGCAACACCCTGGATTTATGGTCCGAAATTGTCACTGACTGTGGTGGCTGCGGGCTGGATGAGGAACACATGACTGCGCTCGAACGACCCCTGACGGCTGCTGAACTGAGTTTAAGAAAGGTCTTTGCCAACGAGTACCGCTATATGTATAAGCTCTCAGAAAATGCACTGCAGGAAGAAATCGAGAGAAGTACCACCAGTAAAATTCTGTATGCCCTGTTTTACAAAAAAAACAGTACGCTCAATAAAATCCGCCATGCCCACAAGGAGATCATTCACCTGAGTGAATGTGATTTCCAGCAGTATGTGGAGTGCGTTCACACCTATCAGGATACACTGCATGATGAGCCTGTTTACTGGTCATGGGAGTTTGTTGATAATCCCATCGGGACTATCCTCGCGGCCATTGCCCAGCCCGCCTATACGGGCTATGCCCAGGCCTCTTTTGAGCAGGAGGTGAGAAGACGTCTTATTCTTGCCAAACTGCAGATTTATAAAAATAACATTAAACCTGTTTCCATTCAGGCACAGCTTGATGATCTACCCCATGAATTACGCAACCCGTTCGATGACTCCGCCATTAAATGGAATGCAAAGAGCAAAACACTTGTGATTACAGCCGGGGAAGATGATCGAATAAAGGTAAGCGTTAATCTGTGAGCAATGTACGGATGTTTGGGGGAAGATTTTAAAATGGGTAACATCGTTTTTTAGCTATGGAGCCAGGCACGCTCACTGACATATATCGCTGTCCCTACTGCAGTGCCATTGCTGCGCGTGGTGATAATTATTGTCGTCGCTGTGGCGTCAAGTTTAGCCGGCGCGATGTTGAAAAGATGGAACTTGATATCCGGCATCCCATATTGCCGTTCCCCTGGAATACCCGGGACCGGTTCCGTTGCCTGCAGTGTGGTGAATTTGTCTCTATCCAGGACAGGTATTGTCGTGGCTGTGGGGATGAATTTGATGCGAAGGAAAAAAAATTAATGCGTTTGAAGCTGGCGCAATTGGCCAGGCGAAACATGCCAGCACTCATAGGTTTAGTTATTTTTGTCCTTTTTGTTATATGGTTCGCAAGCCAGGTTATTTGAGATTCTGATAAACTCACCATCTGCTTCCTGGTCGGAAACACATATTGGTATAATTAGAAAGATAATAACAAGAATGAAACATCCGCTCACTTAGGGGGGTATGCTGGCTGCTATGAATATCTCAGAAGAAGAACTAAAGGAAAAATTTGATCGATTAACTGATGAGGAATTACTTGGTATATGGACTAAGAATACACTTATCGATGCAGCCAAAGCAGTACTGAGACAGGAGCTGCAGCATCGCGGAATTAATCCGCCTGAGCCGAATGACGCAGAACAAGAAAATATCGACGAAATTGTTGAGCCATGGGTGACAGTTGCGCAATTAACAACTGGACCAGAGGCGCATATATTACGTGCACGCCTCGAGTCTGAAAATATACCGGCTATCGTAGCTGATGAACACTTGGTGACAGCTAACTGGTTTTTATCGAATGCAGTCGGAGGTGTACGAGTACGCGTGCCACTGTCATTTGTAGAACAGGCAAATGAGATTGTAACAGAGCTTGAATCGGGAAAATTGGAAATTAGCGATACTGAAGAAGATAAAAGATTTTGTCCAAAATGCAGTTCTGACAATGTTATAGAATATAAACGCAGCTGGAAGATTTCATTTTTGATATTTTATTTATTCCATATTCCCATGCCGTATTATGCTAATCAATACAAGTGTCAGGACTGTGGACACCTATGGAAGGAAAGTCCTCGCAAAGGGACGCCAGAATAAAGATATTTGGGGTTAGAGTACATTTTGATGTCGAATAGGATACGTACATATTTCAGTCTATTGCTGGTCCTGGCCTTAGCTCTGGCCGGGTGTTCGGGTTCATCGAGTACCAGCCCCACGCCAACTCAAGACATTTATATCGATGCCACGCTCGGTAATGATACGACGGGTGATGGCAGCATGGCATTACCCTATCAATCCTTCGCTGTGCTTGCCACGCTTAGCTATAGCCTGCCGACCAATATCTACCTCAAGCGCGGTGAAGTCTGGTACGAACCATTGGTGATGCCGGCCTCGAATATCAATGTTGATATGTATGGTACCGGTGCCTTACCGCAGATTAATGGTGCGCGACAGGTGAGCAGCTGGATGGGCCCGGTTGCCGGTATCTATAGCAAGGTGGTGAGTTTAGGCGCGGATGAGGCATTGGGAAATCTAACGGAAAATGGCGTGATGATGACCTTCCAAGCGTGGGATACGGATACCGCTACCACCTTTGCCAGTGCGCCCGACGGTTCCTATTCGTATGTCTATGCCACCAATACTTTATATATTAAGACAACGGCGACGCCGAGTTTAGCGACCTATCTGGCCAGTGTGCAGTTATATGGGATCCGTGCCCAGGGCAGATCCGACATCACCATTCAGAATGTCGATATCAGGCGCACCAGTTTACATGGTATCGAGTTTAACAATTGCGTGCGCTGCAGCGTCACGGATAGTACCTTGCAAAATATTGGTGGCGCGGTCGTGGGTCCGAATGCCTCGGCCCCGCCGGATTATTTATACGCCGGGAATGGCATCGATTACGCCAATAGTTCTACTGATGGTCAGGTCAACAATGTCACGGTTACGGATATCTTTGACAGTTGCCTGGCGGTGGAAGTGTACAACAGTAATAACACTGCTGCATCCATCACCTTGCAGAATACACAACTGGCGCGTTGCGGCTTTGCCGGGGTGGAAGTTTCCGTGCTGGATAACCAGGGGACCAACACCAATAGTGCGATCAATAACGTGGCGGTGTCGAATGTAACAGTCAACAGCGCCGGCAAGGGCTGGAGCGGTCGCCGCTACGGGACGACCGGACATGGGATGCGGATTGTCGCCGACTTAAACGCCGGGACCATGTCGGGCATCAGTGTCCAGACTTCCACGGTGAGCGGTTCGGCCGGTGATGGGATTCAAATCGGCGGGGAAGTGGGCCTGGTCAACCTGCACCGCATTAATGCCAATGGCAACGACGGGCGAGGCATCAATGCGCTCGATGCCACGGCCACGACACTCGCGCTCAAACTCAGTTCATCACTCATTTACAATAATACCGGCGAAGGCGTCAGTTATAATGCGCCGGTGGCGGCAGGTTTACAGATATACCACACGACGTTTTACAATAATGGGGTGATCAACCTGGCGGTGTATGGGGCGTCGTCACTGGCCGATATTCGTAATAACCTGTTTTCCAGTAGCGCGGCCATGACCCATCTTTATGCGGATACTGCGCCGGCCAGTCCCATAATTGATCATAACTGCTATACCAACACCACCAATATGTTTGGTTATTTGGGCACTGCCTATTCGACTGTTACCAACTTTAATCTTGCGACAGGCTTTGAAGCGAATGGTATAGGTGGGTCGGTAGGCCTGGTCAATCCCGGTGCTGATATCTTTACCCTGCTGGTAACTTCTGACTGTATCCATCTGGGGGATA
>JASFLL010000144.1:0-5011 GCA_050118115.1 Thioalkalispiraceae bacterium | reverse complement strand
GCGGATAAACCGGTTGTTTTTGCCCTCTCAAACCCGGATCCCGAAATCACACCTGAACATGCCTTTGCCCTGCGTGATGATCTGATCATGGCAACGGGTCGGAGTGATTATCCCAACCAGGTGAATAATGTTTTAGGCTTTCCCTTCATTTTTCGTGGTGCACTGGATGTACGGGCCTCGGCCATTAATACAGAAATGGAGATTGCGGCTGTACATGCGCTGGCACGCCTGGCTCATGCTCCGGTACCTCAGCAGGTGTTAAGTGCCTATCAGAAGCAACAGGGAACTTTATACTTCGGACCGGAATACATTATTCCTACTCCCTTTGATCCGCGTTTGAAGGATTATGTGGCGACTGCGGTAGCCAGGGCGGCGGTGGATTCAGGGGTGGCCAGGGCGCCGTATCCCAATCACTATCCTCCGATCATGTCTGATTAATTATCTATATAGCCTGGCTGTTGTCGTGTAACAGCAGTTCTACATCAGTGAGATCGGCACGCTGCATAGGTTTGCCGTCGATGGGACTAAGTGGTTTGAGTCCATGCTTGTTGCTCGGAAAGACGACCACTTCTATCTTTTGCTGCTCGGCAAAAAATACGATGCATGGGTATTGTTCATAATGATCACGCCCGAGGCGCAGACGTTTATCCAGGTTTTCAAAAGGAATATTGTTGTTCAGCAAAAGCATGCTGACTTCTTCATAGGTATCGCTGAACACGTGCAGGGTAATGGCTGTATTCACGTCTGCGGTTCCAGATAACACGGGACCCACCAGGCGAGGTTGAAATTCACTGAAAAAGCGCATGGCCTCACAGGCAACTTCTCTGAGTTTTTGCAAGGTCTGCGGTTGGTCGCTGGCTCTGAACAAACGTTGATACTCAGCCAGGGCCTGTTCGATTTCCAGGTTAGTCGGTAAGTTGCGCGTGTCATGTGCTCTAAGGTGTTCGGCTGCCTTTCTCTTTGCCATGGCAAAGTCTCGGCTGCCTGATTCAATTAACACGCGGGCAGCTTCCTGGGCCAGGCGCTGGCGCATTTGCAATTCTGTTTTATTGCTTGGAGGCATACAGGTTCAAAAATATTATTAGCAGGTAAGTTATTCCGCCTGTTCTAAAAAATATCCCGGGTAATGTCGGTACCCTGACCACCATTATCTTTGACGGTAGGCGTTTTTTCACCGGCGATCTGGTCTTCGAGTAAATACTCAAAGATGGCATCAGGATCGGTGGCCGTGGTGAGCTTGCCGGTTTTTGAATTAATTCGCACCGAGACAATTCCGGGTGGCGCAACCAGCGGGGTTTCAGGTGTACCTTTAAGCGCGGCACCCATGTAACTGATCCACATGGGTAGTGCTGCCCTTGCTCCGGTTTCATGACTGCCAAGAGGTATCGGGTTATCGAAGCCTGTCCAGCATATAGTCACCAGATTGGCATTAAACCCTGCAAACCAGGCATCCCGCTGATCATTGGTGGTACCGGTTTTACCGGCCAGGTCATTACGTCCCAGAACTCGCGCGCGTACTCCGGTACCACGTTTGATAACATCCCGTAACATGCTATCCATCAGGAAGGTGGTTTGTGGGCTGATAATCCGCGGTGCAGGTTTGATGTCAATGGGACCTTCAAGGAAGTGAAGTTCACGCCGAATCGAGTCTTCAAGGGAAAGCTGTTTACCATCACTGACTAAAAAGGCCTGAAGCGTGTCCTGCTGGACAGGTACGGTTACGGTTTTTTCTTCATCAGAGATTGTATCTTTCGCGTTGTCATCGTCGCTAGCAGTCTTGTTTTCAGCTTCGGCCGCCTTCTGCTCCTCTTCTTCTTTGAGACATTCTGCACAAACTTGCTGACGATCTGATACATAGATAACAGTACCATCGGGGCCGACGATGTAATCGATAGCATAAGGCTTGATTCGAAAACCACCGTTCGCAAAGACTGAATAGCCGGTAGCAAGTTCAAGAGGCGTGAGGGTGCCACTCCCTAAAGCCAGTGAGAGGTCACGTGGCAAATTGGCATTTTCAAAACCAAAGCGACGGGCATAGCGAACGGCATAACCAATCCCGATGTCACGCAATAAACGTATTGAAACCAGGTTACGTGATTTTATTAATGCTTTACGCAATCGGGTTTCACCATAAATTTTGCCAGTGTAGTTCTCAGGTCGCCAGGTATCTTCCAGGCCAGGTGCATCAAAGACAACGGGGGCGTCATTGATAATGCTGGCAGGGGTGAAGCCTTTATCAATCGCAGCTGAATAAATAAAGGGCTTAAAGCTGGAACCAGGTTGACGCTTTGCCTGGGTAACGCGGTTAAATTTGCTGCGGTTAAAATCAAACCCACCTACCAGAGCTTCAATTGCACCATTAGCAGGGTTAAGCGAGATTAGGGCACCTGATACCTTGGGTATTTGTGCCAGCCAGGAACATCCATTCTCAGCTGGGGCTACATAGATAACATCACCCAGTTGTAAAATTTCATTGATTGATTTGAGTTCCGGACCTAGATGGTTTTCATCAATGTAGCGGCGCGCCCATTTGATCTTGTCCCAGGGCAGGTAGGCAATGTTGCCTTCCTGGGTATATGCATATACTGCTGCCTGTTGATCGATATTTTCATTAACATCGTTGTCGATAGCGATAACTATTGCCGGTTGCAGATTACCGACAACATCAATATCCGATAACGCCTGTTGCCATTCATCCTGCTCATCGAGGCCGTCATCTATTTTATTCAAATCAACATGAGATATATTGCCGCGATAACCATGACGGCGATCGTACTCGAGTAGTGCAGAACGTAATGCCTGATTGGCTGCATCCTGCTTTTTCTTCTTTATCGTGGTGTAAACTTTGAAGCCCGCACTTAAAGCTTCATTACCATAACGATCAAGCATTTCACTGCGTACCATCTCGGCAATATACATAGCATCGAGTTCGATATCCTGGCCATGTAACTCAGCGTTGTCGACCTCAGACCTGGCATCTTCGAATTGCTCATCGGTGATAAAACCAAGCTCGTGCATACGTGGTAAAACATAATTATTGCGGCGATCCGTTGCCCTGTCTAAATCTGCTATCGGGTTATATCTGGATGGTGCTTTAGGTAAGCCGGCAAGCATTGCAGTCTGCGCGATTGATAGTTCATCGAGTGATTTGCCATAGTAAACCTGGGCGGCAGCAGCAAATCCGTAAGCCCGGTTGCCGAGAAAAATTTTATTTAAATAAAGCGCAAGAATTTCTTCTTTACTCAGTTCTTTTTCTATTTTCAGGGCAAGGAAGATCTCGTTGAGTTTTCGTAAATAGGTTTTTTCCCTGGACAGGAAAAAGTTTCTGGCCACCTGCATGGTGATAGTGCTGCCACCCGATCGTTTTTCACCACCACTGAGGATGACTTCCAGGGACGCGCGCAGTATCCCTTTATAATCCACACCTGGATGTTCAAAAAAACGATCATCTTCTGCGGCCAGGATGGCGTGAATCATTCGCTGAGGAAATTCTTCATACTTCAGAGGCGAACGTTTTACGTCACCATATTCATAAATGAGCTTCTGATCCTGGCTGTATACACCCAGAGGTACCTGCAGGCGGACGTCCTTGAGGGTCTCAATATCGGGTAATTTGGGGTTTAAATACAGGTAAAAACCATACAGCGTTAGGGTCCCGAGCAGGCCGAGAACGACGAAAGTGCTTGTTCCATAAAGGAAAATCTTTTTTATGACAGGTTTCACGGGGCTATAAATCCAGTCTTCAGCTAATTAGACATTTGTCCGATAGGACAACAGTGCCACGCAGTATATCCGCTTTAGGTCACAAAACTCTACGAATGGTTTGCCATTACCTATTGTTTGACCTATAGTTGACTGTGGTAGTTAATGTAGTTAAACATGAATGTGATCTAACCCCTAGGGATATAAGAGAAAAAGCATGGGCCTGGGCGACCTTTTTAAACCCAAAAACCCGCCGGTATTGGGACTGGACATCTCGTCCACTGCAGTCAAGCTTCTGGAGCTGGGACGCAGTGGTGATCGTTTGCGTGTGGAATCTTACGCAGTAGAACCACTCCCACCTAACTCGGTGATTGAAAAGAACATATCTGATGTTGAGGCAGTGGGTGAAGCCATCAAGCGTGCCGTTAAGCGTTCAGGTTCACGCTCGCGTTTTGCCTGCGCAGCGGTAGCTGGCTCGGCCGTCATTACCAAGATTATTTCCATGCCTGCTTCCCTGTCCGAAGACGAACTGGAGCAGCAAATTGAGCTGGAAGCCGATCAATATATCCCTTATCCCCTGGAAGAAGTTAATCTCGATTTTGAAGTCATTGGTCCGACAGAAAATGATCCGGAACGGGTCGATGTTTTGCTGGCGGCCTCCCGTAGCGAAAATGTGGAAGTCCGGGTAGCGGCTATCGAGCTGGCGGGACTGAAGGCACGAATTATCGATGTCGAAGCTTACGCTATGGAAAATGCCTTTACCCTGCTGGCACAGTCCATTCCTGAGCAAGGTATCGACCAGACCGTCGCTGTGATTGATGTTGGCGCGACCATGACTACCCTGAATGTACTTAGCGATCTCAAGACCATCTATACACGTGAGCAGGTGTTTGGCGGTAAACAGTTAACAGAAGAGATTCAGCGCCGTTATGGCCTGTCTTATGAAGAGGCCGGAATGGCGAAGCGCCAGGGCGGCTTACCAGATAATTACGAGCCGGAAGTGCTGGAACCCTTTAAGGAAGCCATGGCTCAGCAGGTCAGCCGTTCGCTGCAGTTCTTTTTCTCATCCAGCCAGTATAACCAGGTCGATCATATCGTTCTGGCCGGTGGCAGTGCCATGATTCCCGGCATTGATGAGATGGTTGCTGACAAACTGGGAGTTCATACTTCCATTGCAAACCCGTTTACCAATATGGTGATTGCATCAAGGGTAAAAGCCCAAAGCCTGAGTAATGATGCCCCGGCATTGATGATTGCAACCGGGCTGGCCATGAGGAGTTTCGACTGATGGCAAAAATTAACTTACTCC
>JASFLL010000143.1:0-5014 GCA_050118115.1 Thioalkalispiraceae bacterium | reverse complement strand
GGCAACGGCGGTATGAACACTGAATACCAGGGCGGCCAGGCTCAACACAATAACGGTTTAGGAACAGCAACAACAACCCCGGGTACGTTTGGTGCCGGCACCGCCGGGGTCAACCTTGAACAACTGTTTATTAATGTAACCTATGCGCGCAAGGCATCTGCAACTACATCCTGGGGTGTCAGTGCCATTGGCGCCTATCAGCGTTTTGAAGCAACAGGACTGGCAACATTCGCCGGTTATTCTACCGATGCGGCAAACCTGAGTAATAACGGAGTCGATACAGCTACTGGTTTCGGTTACAAGCTGGGGATCCAGTCTGAGCTGTTTAAAGGCCTGACCCTGGCTGCATCGTATCAGTCAAAAATCGATATGAGTAAGTTTGATAAATATGCCGGCCTGTTTGCTGAAGATGGTAATTTTGACATTCCACCAACCTGGACTCTTGGCATGGCTCTGACGACAACTCCCAGGTCAGTGATGACATTTGATGTGCAACGTATTGAGTATGGTTCTATTCCTGCCATTGCGAATCCAATGAATAACCTCATCAACACAACCAACGGTTGCGCGGCTGGCGTAACCTCTCGATGCCTGGGAGGTTCGGATGGCGCAGGTTTTGGTTGGCGCGATATGACCATTTTTAAACTCGGTTGGCAGTGGGAGTACAGTGCTGACCTGACACTACGTGCTGGCTTTAGTCATGGTAAACAGCCGATCCCCGATTCCGAGGTCGTCTTTAATATCCTGGCGCCGGCAGTGATCGAAGATCACCTGACACTGGGTTTCAGTTACGATATCAGCAAAGATAGCGAGCTGAGCTTCGAATACATGCATGGATTTAAAAATTCGGTCACGGGGGCGAATCCATTGAATCCAACACAGCAGGTAACCATAGAGATGTATCAAAATGAAGTCGGATTCAGCTGGGGATGGAAATTCTAGCTACTGCTTATATTTTGTAAAAAAGGCCGCTCTTGCGGCCTTTTTTGTACCTGATCGGGAGAGGATACGCTCTCTGCGGTAAAGTTAGACACCAGATCCGCTACGAATCATCAGCAAATACGAATATAATAGCGGGCTCAGTAAATACACATCCAAATTTAATAGTAATAGGGGCTCGAATGTTTAGTAAACGTATGAATATCGCCGATTTTGATGATGAGCTGTGGCAGGCCATTGTCAAGGAAGAACGTCGCCAGGAAGAGCATATTGAACTGATTGCCTCGGAGAACTATGCCAGTCCGCGTGTCATGGAGGCCCAGGGGTCGGTACTGACCAATAAGTATGCAGAGGGCTACCCGGCCAAGCGCTATTACGGTGGATGTGAAAATGTCGATGTGGCTGAGCAACTGGCGATTGACCGTCTCAAGCAACTGTTTGGCGCCGATTATGCCAATGTACAACCGCATTCCGGTTCTCAGGCCAATGCAGCGGTCTATTTTGCCCTCTGTGAACCCGGTGACACTATCCTCGGAATGAGCCTGGCTGATGGCGGGCACCTGACTCACGGCGCCAAGGTCAATTTCTCGGGTAAAATTTACAACGCGGTTCAGTATGGCCTGAACAATGAAACCGGTGAAGTGGATTACGAGCAGGTCGAAGCCCTGGCCAATGAACACAAACCGAAAATGATCATCGCCGGCTTTTCCGCCTACTCCCGGATCATGGACTGGCAGCGTTTCCGTGACATAGCGGACAGTGTCGGTGCCTACCTGTTTGTAGATATGGCCCACGTGGCCGGGCTGGTGGCGACCGGTCATTACCCCAGCCCGGTGCAGATTGCCGATGTCACCACATCGACGACACATAAAACGCTGCGTGGACCTCGTGGCGGTATCATTCTTGCCAAATCCAATCCTGAACTGGAGAAGAAATTCAATTCGCAGGTTTTTCCCGGTATCCAGGGTGGTCCCCTGATGCATGTGATCGCGGCCAAGGCAGTGGCGTTTAAAGAGGCGCTCCAACCTGATTTTAAAGAATACCAGGGACAAGTTGTAAAAAATGCCAGAATCATGGCGGAGACATTGATTGAAAGAGGTTACAAGATTGTCTCGGGTGGCACGGATAATCACTTGTTCCTGGTGGATTTGATCGACAAAGGGATCACCGGTAAAGACGCCGATGCGGCATTAGGGGCGGCAAATATCACGGTTAACAAGAACGCGGTGCCCAACGACCCACAGTCCCCCTTTGTTACCAGTGGCATTCGGATTGGAACTCCAGCAATCACGACTCGTGGTTTTAAGGAAGCCGAGTCCAGGGAACTGGCCAACTGGATATGCGATGTCCTGGATGACGTCAATAATCAGGAGACCATCGCGGCGGTCAAACAAAAAGTGCTGGATGTCTGCAAAAAGTTACCGGTCTATGCGGATTAAATTCAAAATGCTGTCGTCATCTTTGCCCTCAACCTTTTTTGAAAAGGTGAGGGTGACTTAAGGTCCTGTTATGCACTGTCCATTCTGTGGTGCGACGGATACCAAAGTAATTGATTCCCGCTTAGCCAGCGAAGGTGCCATGGTGCGCCGGCGCCGTGAGTGTCTGAGTTGTAATGAACGCTTTACGACATTTGAGTCTGCTGAGCTGGTTATGCCACATATCATCAAGTCCGATGGTCGTCGCGAACCATTTAATGAAGACAAACTGCGCTCGGGTATTGTGCGGGCGCTGGAAAAAAGGCCCGTCGGCATCGAAGAGATCGATGCAGCGATCAATCGCATTATGAAAAGAGTCAGGGCAAAAGGAGAACGTGATTTTGTTTCACAGGAGATCGGTAGCCTGGTCATGGATGAGTTGCGCGACCTCGATCAAGTCGCCTATGTCAGATTTGCATCAGTATATCGAAGCTTTCAGGATGTGAATGCGTTTGAAGAAGAAATTGAACGACTGAAGAATGTGCCATCACCTGAAGTTAAAAAACGCCAGCATTCATTATTACCGGATGATGAAAAATAAATATTGTGAGTTGTTGTTGAAATGAGTTTTTCTTTAGAAGATCACCAGTATATGAGCCGTGCTATTGAGCTGGCACGACGTGGTCTGTATACCACCGATCCGAATCCCCGGGTTGGCTGTGTAATAGTTAATAATGGCAAGGTTGTAGGTGAAGGCTGGCATGTTCGTGCTGGGGAAGCCCATGCGGAGGTGAATGCTCTGGCACAGGCGGGGGAGAATGCCGAAGGTGCCACGGTTTATGTCAGTCTGGAACCTTGTTGTCATCAGGGCAAAACACCACCCTGTACCGATGCCCTGATTAATGCAAAAGTTGAACGTGTGGTGGTTGCCATGCAGGACCCCAATCCACAGGTGGCGGGTAATGGTCTGCAACAGCTCACCAATGCCGGAATCTTTGCCGAAGTCGGTTTATTAGAAGCGGCCGCGCATGAAGTAAACCCGGGCTTTATTCAGCGCATGAAAACTTCCCGACCGTATGTACGCTGCAAACTGGCGATGAGTGTTGATGGACGTACGGCAATGCAAAATGGTGAAAGCAAGTGGATTACCAGTGAAGCGGCACGTCGTGATGTGCATCGTTTACGGGCAAGGAGTTCTGCGATTGTCACCGGAGCAGGTACCGTATTATCCGATGACCCCTCGATGACTGCACGGCTTGAAGGTATTGAAAGACAGCCATTACGAATCATTATTGATACCAACTTGAGTACACCGGTCGATGCAAAAATTCTTAAACAGGATGGTCAGGCACATATTCTGACTTGCAGCGATGACGAGGATTCGATTGATTTACTTGTTAATGCCGGTGCCAAAGTTGAGCAGTTACCAATGCTAAATAATCAGGTCGACCTGTTTGCGGTAATGGACTATTTGAATGAACTGCAAATGAATGAAGTTTTACTGGAAACCGGCGCAACCCTGAGCGGTGCAATGCTGGATGCTCAGCTTATCGATGAACTTGTGATTTATATGGCGCCCATTGTAATGGGTAGTGAGGCGCGAGGTCTGTTTCGCCTGCCGAACCTGCAGAGTATGTCTGAGCGAATTGAGCTTTCATTAATCGAGTCACGCATGATCGGCAGCGATCTACGACTCACTTACCTGCCACAGTATAAATCAAAACATTGATACTCTAGAGCGACTAAATATGTTTACCGGCATCATTCAATCAATTGGTCAAATCGCGCAGATACAACCCAGGGGTGAAGATACCCGCTTATATATTCAAACAGGTAAGCTCGATCTGTCTGATGTCCAGCTGGGAGACAGTATCGCTGTAAATGGCGTCTGCCTGACCGCAGTGGAATTACCTGGAGATGGTTTCTGGGCTGACGTCTCGGGCGAGACCCTGGCCAGGACCACACTCGTCAACCTGCAACAGGGCAGTCCTGTAAACCTGGAAAAGGCACTGACTCCGACAACCCGGCTGGGTGGGCACCTGGTCAGCGGCCATGTCGATGGTGTTGGTGAAGTTGTGTTAAGAGAGCCAGCCGGTCGTTCCGAGCATTTCCAAATCAGGGCACCGAAAGAGCTTGCCCATTATATCGCTAAAAAAGGATCGATTTGTGTGGATGGCATCAGCCTTACCGTCAACGATGTAAATGGCGAGGTATTTGATTTAAATATTGTTCCCCATACCCTGCAGGAGACGGTCATGAGTGACTATCAAGCGGGTCAGCCCGTCAACCTGGAGGTCGATATCATCGCCCGTTATCTGGAACGCCTTTTGACCGGTGATGCTTCGAAAATGGCTGAATCCGGCGTGGTTTCCAGTATGATCACCGAGGAATTCCTCGCGAAACACGGTTTTATCAAGTAGACTGCGCGGCGGCTGGACACGAGGACGCTTGTAATCGGGGAGTGGCCCGACCTACAATGCTACAACATCGCTAAATCATCATTTTTCATTGAAATTCATTGGTTTGCACCATAGAAACTGGTAACCAGTCAGGTGCAAATCGTGACAATAACCAAGCAAGAGAAGGCGCGATTGGAAACACGTTTAAACACAGTTGAAGAGATTATCGAAGACATCCGTGATGGCAAGATGGTGGTCCTG
>JASFLL010000142.1:0-5016 GCA_050118115.1 Thioalkalispiraceae bacterium | reverse complement strand
TCCCCCTGTAGCAGCTGTCCAGGATAAACCCGCTGCTTACAGCGACCAACTGGTTACCTGGGGTGGAGTCATTCTGGCAACAGATGCCAAACAAAAAGGCACAGAAATTACCGTCCTCGCCAAACCTCTGGAGAAATCAACACGACCAGTGGAAAGTGACATTTCACTCGGTCGATTTATAGCGCACATTAAAGGTTTCCTGGATCCGGCAGTATATGCACCCGGGCGCGAATTGAGTGTTCATGGTGTAGTCGCTGGTTCAGAAACACGAAAAGTCGGTGATTATGACTACACATATCCCGTTGTTAGCGTATCCAGTCACCATTTATGGGCTGTTCGGATCAAATACGACGATGATTACTACTGGGACCCATGGTATGGCCCCTGGTATTATCCATATCCTTATTACCCGCTTCACCACCCTCGAACGATTAAGGAAGTGAAATAAAATATGAGCAGGCAATCACTGTGTTTAATCTGGTTTTTTACCAGCGTTACATTCCTGGTTAGCGCATGTGCAAGCGCACCGTTTAAAATGGAAGGGGTCAATCTCGCACTAACACCTCCACAAACCATTGACAACGAACAACACCTGAACAAGAAAGTTGTCTGGGGTGGCATGATCGTCGATACACGGAACTTCAAAGACAGCAGCCAGATCGAGTTACTTAATTATCCCCTGGATAGTAACGGTGAACCTATTCGATCGGCCCAGGCCCAGGGAAGATTTATTATAAAAGTAAATGGTTTTCTGGACCCGGCCCAATATAACAGTGGCCGCTGGCTTTCTGCTTTGGGTATCGTCCGTCCCAGCGAAGCCGGCAAGATCGGTGATGTCAGTTATCAATATCCTGTTATGCAGGCTGAACAGGTACATATCTGGTCTGAGTACTCAGATAGCAATACCAGTACAACTTTCCATTTTGGGATTGGAATTGGATTTTAAGGTGTGTTTTGCGGCCCGCCGGGGCCGAACAAACGCCTCTCACTACAATTGCGCTGGGAATTCTCCACTTAGCCACTACGGTGCGTATAAATCAAAAGTGAGTCTTTAGCCTGGGTGTGAGCAAAAACTCCCCTATGTGCGGGTGCGTTGGGAAAGCCGGTTATTTGTATAAATTAAGGAGCGTGCCATGGACGGCGCGCTCGAATTTGTTGAGCATGGATGCGAATCAAATTCGAACAAGGCAAAAACCGGCTTGCCCAATACGCTTGCATCCGCATCGGGGCATGATTTTCCTTCCCCTCTTTCTTTGTTCGTACAAAGAAAGGGGGTCGCCTCAGTGAGGCTAAACATTCATAGAATGGCAAGCAAAAAGCAAGGACCTCGCCCACGCCCCTTCAAGTGCCAAGGCGAAATCCTTCGATAAAACATCAAAAAAAACCTCATAAATCATTTGACCTGATCTCCTGATAGGTTATTCTTATAAAACAACCAGATACAGCCATTTTTTAAAGCAAATGCGAGAAAAAGAACAACAGCAGCAGTTTGTTGAGTGGTTCCGTCACTCTTCGCCTTATATCCGGGCCTTCCGGGGGCGGACGTTCGTCATCACATTTGGCGGCGAAATGCTCACGGATGCCCAGTTTCCGAGTCTGGTTCATGATCTGGTATTGCTCAACAGCCTGGGGATCAGGCTGGTACTGGTCCATGGTGCACGCCCTCAGATCAATAAACTGCTTAAAGAGCGAAAACTGGATACCGAATATGCTGAAGGCATGCGGGTTACCACCGATGCGGCCCTGGAGTGTCTGAAACAGGCTGCTGGCAGTGTGCGGGTGGAAATTGAAGCGCTACTCAGTATGGGCATCAGTGATATGCCACTACATAAATTACCGACCCGGGTCGTATCGGGCAATTTCGTTACTGCACAACCGTTAGGTATTCACGACGGTGTGGATTTCTGTCATACCGGTGAAATCCGGCGTATTGATACAGATTCTATCAACTGGCACCTGGAAGATAATAATATCGTCTTACTTTCACCCATGGGCTATTCCGCGACCGGCGAGGTCTACAACCTCACCGCCGAAGCGATCGCGGCAGAAACCGCCAGACAGATCAAGGCAGATAAACTAATCTTGATGGCCGACGAAAGTCTGGGTACGGGTAAAAAAGGATCGGTTTTACATGAACTGACACAGGACCAGGCCAAAAAGATCCTTACCAGCAGGAAAAAGCTAAACGAAACAACACGTATTCATTTAGAGCATGCACTTAAAGCCAGCGAGCATGGCGTAAACCGAGTACACATTATTAATCGCCATATTGATGGTGGTTTGCTACTGGAATTATTCACCCGCGATGGGGTCGGTTCCATGTTAAGCGCTCACCTGTTTGAAGATATACGCAAGGCAACTATCGATGATATCGGTGGCATACTCGATTTGATCAAGCCCCTGGAAGAACAGGGACAATTGGTCAGGCGTTCCCGGGAAATGCTGGAAATGGAGATCCAGCACTTCACAGTGATCGAACGCGATGGACTGATTGTCGGTTGTGCCGCTTTTTATCCATACCTGAAAGAACACCTGGCTGAGCTGGCCTGCCTTGCAGTGCATCCTGATTATCGCCGCGAAGGACGTGGCCATGAATTATTTGATTACATCGTCAAACGAGCAACGCAACTGGGTATTCATAAACTCTTTGTGCTGACTACCCGTACCTCTGACTGGTTTCGGGAACGTGGTTTCAAATCTGCGAGGCTTGATGATTTACCGGTAAAAAAACGCTCTTTATATAACTATCAACGACAGTCGAAAGTCTACTTGAAGGACATCCGATAACAATGACGAAGCAAAAGATGGTCAGACCATTTCTAAAATGGGCCGGTAGCAAATACCGCATCATTAAACATATTCAGGAGATGCTTCCAGAGGGTGAGCGTCTGGTTGAACCCTTTGCAGGTTCAGGTGCGGTTTTTTTAAACACCGATTATTCTCATTATTTACTGGCAGACAATAATGCGGATTTGATTGCCCTTTACACAATCCTTGGTAATCAGGGCGAAAGTTTTATCGAACGTTGTGCTCGCCTGTTTCGTGATGCGACAAATAAAGAAGACTATTACTATCGACGCAGGAATGAGTTCAATAAAACCAGCGATGCAATACGTAAAGCCGCTCTGTTTATCTACCTGAATCGCCATGGTTACAATGGGCTATGCCGATATAACTCCAAAGGTGGCTTCAATGTGCCATTTGGCCGCTACAAGAAACCGTATTTCCCTGCCGATGAAATGTTTGCCTTTCATGAAAAGTCAAAGCATGCCCGCTTTGTTCATTTGGATTTTGCCGCTGTGTTTGCTGATTTAAAAGCCGGCGATGTCGTCTATTGCGATCCACCCTATGTACCACTGTCCAAGTCCTCCAATTTTACTACCTATAGCGCTGGTGGATTTGACCTGGAACAGCAACATGTACTAGCACAACTGGCAAAACAGACACGACAAAAGAATATTCCTGTTTTAATATCAAATCACAATACACAATTCACCCGTAAGGCATATAAAAGTGCTGATAATATCAAGCGCTTGCAGGTAAGACGTTTTATCAGTTGTAACAGTCAACAACGGCAAAATGCCAGCGAATTGCTCGCCCTGTTCCAGGGAGTACCACGAGCACAGGTCGCTTAATCAAATGATTGCGGTTGTCCATCCGCCAGCCGCAGGAATTTCAACTGTCCGGATGCACGATGCTGGCAGGCTCCAAAAATAAAAGGGGCACGAATGTTCTCAAGCACGAAACGCTGATCCGCAAACCAGATACATTGCATATCCGGTAATTGATCCACCTGATAAACAGCTGGGTATTCCATAAAACGACGAATTGCTTTCATCTTGTCATTTTCCCAGATCTTTTTTGCCAATGGCTGGAATGGCCCCACACCAAACTTGGGCACGATGTACCAGTCATTCTGACTTACTGGTGTATATAAGGCATCGACTCGACGGATAAAATTGTCCGTAGGGTTTGCTGATATCATATTCCTGCGATAAATATTGATATAGCGAATATAATAACGATCAGCGGTTGAGATGATTATTTTCCAGTTAAACGGTGACAATGGTTGTGGTAATACGTCCACTCTTGCCTGATTTGTCTTTTGAACTGGTAAGGAGGCATAAGCTTCTTGCAAGGCAACCCTCATCCAGTAGCCCTGTAATAAGATATAACCCATCAGGCCAATTACACCCGCAAATGCAATGTGCCGGGCATGCTGCCGAAGAAACACACTCGATAGAATCCCAAGTAAAATAATCCCGGTAAAATAGGGGTCGATAATAAAGGTCGTGGGTATGCTGATGCGTAGATCACTGAATGGTGCCAGCACTTCGGTACCATAAGCAGTAATTACATCACCAAAGATATGTATCGATAGACTCAGAAGGCACACCGGTAAAAAAGATTGCCATTGATATCTGTGCCGTGACAATTTTGCCAGGAGCCAGGCCAGTATTATCCCCCATACCGGGATCATTAGTACCGAATGGGTTACTCCTCGGTGTATATTCAAATAGGCGGTAATACCAAAGAAACGAGAAATAAAATCGATATCAGGAAATGCGGCGACAAAAAAACCTGCCCAGCTACTAACCCAGAGGGGTAATTGATTGTCTTTATGGTAACTGGCACGTGCTACCAGCATACCACTTAACGCATGGGTCAAAGTATCCATATGTACAATCATGCTTGGTTCTTCAGGGAAATGCAATTTCAGCCAAATCATAGAGTTAGCAAAATTGGGAGAGCGATCACGTTCCTGATGCATATCCCCTAGATTTACTAAAGGAACTAGACCACAGGGCCGATTCTTGAGAATAACCAATAACCAATAATGAGGTTTTATAAGAATGCATGTTTCCGATGTTAGAACATGCATGGATGCTGGTTCAGCGCCCTCAACGCGGCGCAAAATTTTAATTTTAGAGCAAGACATGTTTCTTGCCAGTTTACTGCATATGTTACTTCATCGTGAAGGATTCGAGCTTTTGGTGATTACCAGTGAAGAGGACG
>JASFLL010000141.1:0-5023 GCA_050118115.1 Thioalkalispiraceae bacterium | reverse complement strand
TTATTACCAGTTTTCTGGTTACGGGCTAGAAAATAGAGTATAAATTGTGTGTATTAGAATAAACTATATACATAATGAAAACTCGAATTGGCCAGTCGATATTGCTGGCATGCGGCTTGGCGTTAGCAGTTGCATGCCAGCAACACACCAGCGTTATTGATGCTATCCAGAAGCAGGGTGAGCTCGTTGTCGTGACCCGTAACGCCCCCACGACTTATTATGAATTACACGATGAACCGGCCGGGCTTGAGTATGAAATGTCGCGTGCATTTGCCCGGTATCTTGGTGTCAAACCGCGTTACCTTATCAAAGATACCACCAGTGAAATACTTGCCACGCTGAAATCGGGAGAGGCGGATATTGCGGCGGCGGGTCTGACAAAAACTACAGAGCGGCAGAACAGTTTCCTGTTCGGTCCCATTTATCAGGAAGTCGTACAACAGGTTGTTTGTCGTCGTGGCGGGGCGAATCCCAAAAAAGTTGAAGAGCTCAATGGTTTCGAGCTACGGATTGCTGCGGATACCAGTTATGAAGAGAAATTTCTTGAATTGAAAAAACAGCATCCAGGCATCGAATGGAAAATCGATCATGAAGCCGATACCGAAACATTACTGGAGCAGGTTTGGTTGAAAAAGACCGATTGTACTGTCGCGGATTCGAATATCGTCGATATCAATCGGCGTTATTATCCGGAACTCAGGGTCCGTTTTAATCTGGGAGAGGCGGAGCAGTTAGCCTGGGCATTGCCTCTCAAGGCTGAGGGTCTGCAGGATAAAATCAATGATTGGTTTGAACAATACAAAAGTGCAGGCAAGCTGGAGGCCTTGCTCGAGAAACACTACGGTTTTATTGAAGTGTTTGATTATGTTGATACGCGCAGGTTTGTGCGCAGGATACATAAGGTTTTGCCGAAATATCGTAAAGTTTTCGAGTCTGCCGCCCGCAAGTATAAACTTGACTGGCAGTTGCTTGCCGCCCAGTCATATCAGGAATCCCACTGGCGTGCCAGGGCAAAGAGCCCGACCGGGGTACGCGGAATGATGATGTTGACCCTGACGACGGCACGAGAGATGGGTGTGAAATATCGTCTTGATCCAAAACAGAGTATTCATGGGGGGGCGCGTTACTTCCATCAACTTTACAAACGCATTCCGGGTACGGTCCGGGAACCGGATCGTACCTGGTTTGCGCTGGCCGCTTACAATGTCGGTATGGGACACTTGTATGATGCAAGAACCCTGGCCGAACAACTGGATAAAGACCCGGATCACTGGCATGACCTGAGTGATGTGTTGCCGCTACTCTCACATAAAAAATACTACAAGACCTTAAAGCATGGTTATGCCCGTGGACGTGAGCCGGTACTCTATGTCGATCGGATACGCGATTACCATGATATCTTGCATCAGACCCTCAACCAGAATAATTAGATATAAACTGAATTAAGTTAAACCGATTTCCAAACTGTCACGTTTGCAGGATAGTCATCAGCGGGCCTGGGATAGAGTTATCTGGTCATGGTCTTGCCTGTATGCATATTACATTACATGGATTGCAGGTAGTCAGGGGGAAGTTCTATTTTGGCTACCATGCAATTATTTATAAGGACGTGACCTGGGGGTAATGTAAGCGTGCTACGCAAGGACTTTGTTGGAAGTACGTCCAGGAGCCAGTCAGGCCTGCTGCTAACAAAGCTTATTACGCGTAATGCCGATCTATGTAGGCCTTGATAATACCCTGAAACTCTTCGGCAATATTGTCACCTTTGAGGGTCACGGTTTTTTCACCGTCTTCATAAACTGGCGCGACAGGTTTTTCTCCCGTACCCGGTAAACTGATCCCGATGTTGGCGTGTTTGCTTTCTCCCGGGCCGTTCACGACGCAGCCCATCACTGCCACCGTCATCTCTTCAACACCCGGATATTGCTGTTTCCACTCAGGCATGCTGTGTCTCAGGTAAGATTGGATTTCCTGGGCCAGTTGCTGGAAATAGGTACTGGAGGTCCGGCCACACCCCGGGCAGGCAACAACCTGCGGGGTAAAGGAACGCAGCCCCATGGATTGCAGGATTTCCTGGGCAACGATGACTTCCTGGGTACGATCACCACCCGGCTCAGGTGTCAGGGAAATGCGAATCGTATCGCCAATTCCCTGTTGCAGCAGCACTGCCAGGGCCGCTGTGGAGGCAACGATGCCCTTGCTGCCCATACCCGCCTCGGTCAGTCCCAGGTGCAGGGGGTAATCACATTCCGCTGAGAGTGATTGATAGACCTCAATCAGGTCCTGCACGCTACTCATCTTGCAGGAAAGTATAATCCTGTTTTTGGCCAGGCCGATCTCCTGGGCTTGCTGGGCACTTTCCAGGGCGGAACGAATCATCGCCTGATACATCACCTGCCTGGCATCCAGCGGGTTAGCACGATGGGCATTTTCGTCCATGGTACTGGCCAGTACCGCCTGGTCCAGGCTGCCCCAGTTGACGCCGATGCGGATGGGTTTCTCATACCGGCAGGCCAGCTCAATCAGCCGGCTATATTGCTCATCACGTTTTTTTCCTTTGCCCACATTACCTGGATTGATTCGATATTTATCAAGGGCCTCGGCACATTCGGGATGGTTGCTCAGCAATTTATGACCATTAAAATGGAAATCACCGATAATCGGCACGTCGCTGCCCAGCTGACGTACCCGCTCGCGGATCCGGGCAACCTGAGAGGCAGCATCATCGCTATTGACCGTGATACGGACCAGTTCTGAACCGGCGCGGGCCAGTTCGACGATTTGCTGGGCCGTTTTCTCGGCATCAGCGGTATCGGTGTTGGTCATGGATTGGACAACAACCGGTGAGGAGCCACCGACGGTGACATGGCCAATTTGCACGGGTGTGGTTTGCTTAGCTTTTAACATTCGATTTGCAGGACATCTGGACTAAAACAGATGAGGATTTTACCACAGCAATGGGCGTAACAGGCGAGATTGATATTTCAAAAAGACATATAATGCCGGCTTGAATCCATTAACAAGCCGGGGAGTCCAGATGGAAGCCGAAAATAGAGAATCTCAGAGTGCAGCTACACAAGCCGAGCAGGCCGATTTGCATACCATGTACCAGTACGCGGTACAGGCACCTGAGACAGAAGTTGAGTTTTTTGAACAGACCTACGAAAAATTACGTGGCAAAAAGCCCCTGTCGATGAAAGAAGACTTCTCCGGCACCTGCCTGCTCTCGGTCGAGTGGGTGAAGTCCGATCCACAACGTACCGCGGTCTGCGTAGATATTTGTCCTGATACCCTGGCCTGGGGAAAAGAACACAACATTGAACCAGCCGGTGAAGAGGTGGCCAGTCGCATGCAAATTTTCCAGGCGGATGTGCGCGATATCACTGAACCAAAAGTGGATATTACCTGTGCTCTCAATTTTAGCTTTTGTATTTTCAAGACTCGTGATGCGTTACGTGATTACTTTGCAAAAGCGCGCGCAGGTCTCAAGGACGATGGCATGTTGATCCTGGATATGTTTGGGGGTACTGAGTGCCTGGATATTCTGGAAGAAGAGACCGAAATGGATGAGGTCGATGCGACCTATATCTGGGAACACAAAAAGTTTAATCCCATCACTAACGAGATCCTTTGCCACATCCATTTTGAATTTCCCGATGGTTCACGTATGGACAAGGCCTTTACCTATGACTGGCGGTTATGGTCATTACCGGAAATCAAGGAACTGCTTGAAGAGGCCGGTTATAGTAAGGTCCGAATATACTGGGAAGAATTCGAAGAGGATGAAGATGATGAGGATCTCATGGAAGGAACGGGTGAATTCTTTGAAGCCAGCGAAGTAGAGAATCAGGAATCCTGGCAGGTTTATATTGTCGCTGAAAAGTAATCGTTAAGTTTATTTAAGATGTCGCAGGATAGTCAGCAGTCGGATCCACATCATAACATTAAACTTGTTGTCTGGATGGGGTTCTGGGCCTTAATACTGCTGATCGGTACGATGCTTTTTCAGCGTTTTCTTGATAGTGAACGTAACCCCAACTCAAAACCCATAACCAGCTATAAAAATGGTGTTCGCGAAGTAGTGTTACAGCGGAATCGTTATGGGCATTATAACTTAAGCGGGTTTATTAATGACACGGAAGTCGAGTTTCTGGTTGATACCGGGGCAACTGATATTTCTGTACCTTTACACCTCGCAGATAAAATCGGTTTACAACGTTTATATGAACTGCAGTTTGATACGGCAAATGGTCCAGCGCGAGGTTTTGGCACCCATATCGATCGGGTGAAAATCGGTAAGATTGAATTGCATGATCTTGATGCGAGCATCAATCCAAATGTGGACGATGATACGGTATTGCTGGGCATGAGTTTTCTGAAAAAAATCGAGTTTACCCAGAAAGGCGATACCCTGATACTCCGTCAATATGATTATTAAAAAAGCCATCATCCCTGATGGCTTTTATTTTCGTGGGTAAAATTTACAAAAGCTTTTTCAGGCGGTTTTAAATTGCGCCACGAGTTGTTGTAACTCGGTTGACAGTTTGCTCAATTCATCACTAGAGGCCCGGTTCGTCTCTGCACCTTGCGTAGTTTGCTCTGCAGAGGTCCTGATCGAGGCGATATTACGATTGATTTCTTCTGTCACCAGGCTTTGTTCTTCAGCGGCACTGGCGATCATCGTATTCATATCATTAATTTCGCTGATTGAACTGTTGATCATCGATAAGGCATCACCGGCCTTGGCAGCCTGCTGGACACTTTCCTGACTTTTCTCACGGCTGGCGTTAACAGCAGCAACTGCATTGGTAGCGGCAATTTGTAACTGCTCAACCACATTTTCAATTTCGCCGGTTGACTGCTGGGTACGACTTGCCAGGGTGCGTACCTCATCAGCTACAACAGCAAAGCCGCGACCCTGTTCTCCGGCACGGGCGGCTTCAATCGCAGCGTTGAGTGCCAGCAAGTTGGTCTGTTCGGCGATGCCTTTGATCACGTCCATGACGGTTCCGATATTTTCACT
>JASFLL010000140.1:0-5057 GCA_050118115.1 Thioalkalispiraceae bacterium | reverse complement strand
TCCAGGACTGCCATCCCTGGTTTCAAGTCCAGGTGGCCAGTGATCACCGCTGCCCGATTGGTCCGGGTAAACGGGTTATCCAGCTCAACAAACCAGCGTAACCAGACCGGGCAGGGGATGGAATGACGCCGTGATGCAAAACGCCAGAACAGGCCAATAAAAGCTAAAAGGCCCGTAACAATAAGCACTATCGTTACTAGTGGTTTCACTGAAATTTACTATCCGCATGAATACAAACTGTGTAACTCATCTTCGCACCAATATTCACCGGCTATTACTTATATATTTATTTACACTGATGCCTGTCAAGATAACAGTTACCCTCGGTGCTCGCTGATTCAACCTGTATTGTTGCATGTTCAATCCCGAAGCGATCATGCAGATGTTGCTGAATGTTCAGCAGAAATTTATCATCGATCTGATCCCCGATAACGACGACATGTACGGTCAGTGCAACCTGAGTAGTACTCAATGGCCAGACATGTAAATCATGAATACTGACTACTTTTTCAAGACTGGCAAAATATTGTTTAATAGCATGGATATCAATGCTCTTCGGTACCGCATCAATCGCATAGTTAATAGATTCTCGAAACAACCCCCAGGTACCAATAAAGATCACAACGACGATGACAAAACTGATAACAGGATCGATCCACTGTGTCCCCTTGAGTGTAATAAAGATGCCCGCTACTACAACACCGAGGGATACCGCTGCATCAGCGGTCATGTGCAGGAAAGCTCCCCGCAAGTTCAGGTCGTGTTTCTGCCCTTTGACAAAAAGCAGCGCAGTCACGGTATTAATCACAACACCAATAGCAGCCACAATGATCACCGTTGGGCCCACCACCGGTGTAGGATTCAGCAGCCTGGTAATCGCCTCCCAACTAATTCCGCCAAGCACGACCATCAATAATATGGCACTAGCCAGAGAAGCCATGACCGTCGCCTTGCGAAAACCATATGTATGTTTTTCAGTTGCTGCTTTTGTCGCGAGTACATTCGCGCCCCAGGCCAGCAACAGGCTGACAACATCACTCAGGTTATGCCCGGCATCGGCGATTAACGCCAGTGAACCGGAGTACACACCGTAGCCGGCTTCGATGGCAACAAAAACCAGATTAAGGCCGACTCCAATAGCAAATGCCCGGTTATAACTTGTGGGAGCATGATCATGATGGTGATGATGGTTCATAGTTGAACGATCTTACTAATTACATATTCAGCATACAATCCATCCACTGGATTAAATCGCCAGCATCCGGCGCCGGTAAATGATCAAGGCAATCAATAGTAAACAGGCGGCGGCGATGGCGGCCGGAAACAGCACCGTAGTAACGGTATAATTCTCCAGCGCCATAATCACCACGATATTGCGCGTCGTAAATATCGTAAAAAACAGTAAAGACTCGTCGCGTGGTACTGTGTAGGCTTTCCGTATGGTGGGACCAAAACCTGACAGATCCACTATTGTCAGGATAACCACTGCCCATAAGGGATCGGATGTTAAATACCATGCGGGTATTGAGGCCAGTGCACCCACCAGGAAAAACCAGTCCAGCAGAGTAATGGAGATATCCGCACGCTTCAAATAGGCCAGGCATGCAATACATATCGTGATACAGGCCGAGACACCAATTGCCCAGGCCCCAGCACCACCTTTATCAGCAAGCTGCGCGAGAAACACAACAAAGGTTGTAGCACCCCAGATTATCCAGGAAAAAATGTGAGGCTTAATGGTGTTATTCAAGATGCCGCGTATATAAGGGATGAAACCTGCAAAGGTGAGCAGGATCGCAATGGCACTGAGTACTTCCTTATAAAGAATTATCTCCACCTATGATTGATCTCTCCAATGCCTCTAGTCCTTTGAAAGACTCATCTTTCGCCCTGTAAACACCCGAAACGTTGCTTCGATAAGGAATGCAGCGGCCATCATCACAAACAGGAACCAGAGCTGTCCGGGAGATTTCTCAGCCGTCTGCCAGATCAATGATCCCAACGCGCCAAGACACAGTCCGGCACCAACCAGCGAGATTGTTCGCCTGCTGTGCGTATCTTTTGCCAGTACTACATTGGCAAAGTTGACTGCAGCAAAAATTAATAGAAAACCCGCACTGCCCATTGTAGATATGCTGGTCAGGTCAACCAGGTTGGCAATCAAGATGGTAACTCCAGATGTAATTAACAGTCCCTCGATAGGCTTGCCCCAGGCCTTTCTCTCCAATACGGCCGGTAGTTCCCCGTCTTTGGCAATGACATAGCCGAGTCTGGCGGCACCATATATCGTGGCATTTATTGCTGAGGCTGTCGAAAGCATAGCTGCGATAGCGATCAATATAAATCCTGCATAACCGAACGAGGGTCGTGCGGCCTCCGCCAGTGCGTAGTCTTTGGCATCGACAATCTTTTCAACAGGCAGACTGCCGACTGTAACAATAGCGACCAGAACATAGAGAACAAGAACGAAACCGACACTTGAATAAAAGGCACGCGGTAATATTTTTTCTGCGTCGCGCACATCCTGTGCTGTGTTGGCAATCAACTCGAACCCCTCATAGGCAAGAAAAATGATCATGCCACCTGCCATCAGCTGCAAAGGTGGCGACCATGTCGCTGGCGCCAGTCTGTCGGTGTCAATGCCCCAGATCCCTACGCCAATAAAAAGTAATAGAATGATGACTTTGAGAAGAACAATCCAGTCTTCTGCCTCACCAATTAACCTGGTATTCAACAGGTTTAACACTGTAATGATAACGACACTTCCCGTAATCAGAATGTGCTTCCAATAAAATTGCATGTCAGGGGCAAAAAATGATGCCCCATAACTTCCAAACGCGTAGGCATACAGGGCCAGCATAACGATGTAACTTATCCAGAGCAGAATATTTAGACTGCCTGTCAACAATCCTGGCCCGAAGGCTCGATCCAGGAATGCCACTGTCCCACCCTGGCTGGGATAAGTAGTGGACAGGCGAACATAAGAATAGGAAGTCACCAGGGCCACAATACCTGCGATCAGGAACGCAACGGGCGCACCACCGTTAGTCAATTGTACGGATAAACCAAGCACGGCAAAAATACCGCCCCCCACCATACCGCCGACTCCAATTGCCGTTACTTCCCAGTAGCCAAGGTTTTCTTTAACAGGCTTGCTCATACCAGTTCAAATGCTTCTATTTTGCCAGTTTGATTCGAGTGCATAAAGTTTGGAAGTTGAGACATTTCCACTATCTTCTGAAAGATATGTATTATTTCTTTCCCATTGCTCGTATACAACAAACTCTGTAGGTGATTCCAGGTTATGAAGAGTCTGCCACCTTTTATATGCAGACTATTTCCAGGCTGTTTTAATGTGCAGGTCTTACAGCAACTGTCTCGATCAAGCTCACGCGCTCATCATCAAGATTACGATGCAGGTTATAAGCCTTGGTCAGGATGTCATCCCCCACCAGCAGGTGCACTCCCAGTTCAGGCAGCTCTGGTTCTCCTTTGGGTTCGGTCATATGTGCAAAAGCTTTCTGTGCAAGCTCCGTCTTGTCATTCCAGATTTCAACATCAAAACCGGCGGATGTAATAACCTCGCGGAACGCTTCTGGTGGCACCAGAAAACTCATGGAACTGTCCTGTGCCCAGGGCACCGGATGGTAAACCGGCGAGTTTTTATGACCACATACCTCATACAAAACAGCACGCCCACCAGGCTTGAGTACACGATACACCTCTTTTAACCACTCGAGCTTATCTTCGACATTCATATTCATCTGGATCGACCAGGCACCGTCAAACGTATAATCATCAAAAGGAAGTTCGAGTGCACTTGCGGCGTGGAACTTCACCCGTTCCTGCATATCCAGTAATTGTGTCAATCTTTCTGCAACATCAATGTATTCATCACTCAAATCAATGCCGGTCACATGGCAACCCGTTTCATGCGACAATCGCCGTGTAGATCCACCCACGCCACAGCCGACATCTAGGATATGCATGTCCGGGGTGAAATTGGCGAGCTGGATTAGCTCTTTGGTGGCTGCATCACCCCGGATATGAAACTCATCCACAGGCTGAAGATCATCAAGAGTGATAGTCGATAGATCCTTGCCAAGACTATCAAGCCCCTCAATGATTTTGTTATACAAGTTACTTGGTGAGTAATAACCATGAATATGTTTCATATATTTAACCTGGGTAGAATAAATGCGCGGAACATCTATATTCACCGCTCATTAAATAATTAAAAATCACATATTAGTCTGGCGAATCGCATATATTCCTTCTTGAATAACCCATGATCTCCATTTCTAGCAAATAACGCCTTAAAAACTGCTCGCGAGCCAAGCGGCCATGCTGTGCCACAGGAATTAGCTCATTAGAAAGTATAACAGAATTATCGCTATATTCCGGTTTGAGTATTTCACATATCCTCTCGTTCTTGCGCCTTCGAAGGCACTCCCTAAACTATAACTATTGCAACTGCTGAGCTTGCCATTAGGGATAATAAAATCGCAAACATGATTCGCATAACTGTTTCCTGAACATAACATCGAAGCTCAAACAACCTGTTAAGCGACTGCTGGAATAACTTGATATATGTTCTGATCAGACTCCCTGGCTGAAGAACCACTGTAATTTCACCATTTATAGCCAGAACAGCGTCCTGTTTTATTGAACAGGCATCTCCATCAACTCAGACACCTCAAGTGAACCACCAATTTCAAGAAAAGGACAAGCCTGAGCAATCGATAGTGCAGCCTCCATCGAGTCGGCCTTAATAATCGAGAACCCGGACATTGCACTGCCACCTCCTTCTCTTATCGTCCCATCAGAGCTAACAGTAGTTGTATCCTTTAACGGGATAGTCGGTACGACAACAGAGTCACCGAGTGACGTTAACCACCCCATATATCTGTCAAAATGCTTACTAGCTTTCTCCGGGTCAGATGGCTGATTACCGCCCAGATAAACAAATACGTATTGTTTCATTCTAATTTCCTCATTGAATATTATTTCGATCGAAAATGCGCTAAAACCGTTACTTATTGGCTTTTCAACATACG
>JASFLL010000139.1:0-5154 GCA_050118115.1 Thioalkalispiraceae bacterium | reverse complement strand
AAATCTATATCGATGACCAGGATATATCAAAGGTTACATTTGATTCTCTTTACCAGAATATATCCCTCATACCACAGGAAGTGACCCTCTTTAACCGCTCCATTATGGAAAATATTCGTTATGCCAGACTGAATGCGACTGACAAGGAAGTCATGGAAGCAGCCAAAAAGGCGCATATTCATGAATTCATCTATTCCCTGGATTCCCAGTATGATACTGAAATCGGTGGTCATGGCATTACACTCTCGACCGGTCAGAAGCAAAGAATAGCCATTTCCCGGGCTTTTCTCAAAGATGCCCCGATATTGATCCTGGATGAACCAACATCCTCGCTTGACTCCATCACTGAGACAAATCTGCAACATAGCCTCACCAGGCTGATGGAAAACAAGACAGTTATCAGTATCGCCCATCGCCTCTCTACTTTGCTCGAAATGGACAGGATCTTTGTGTTTGAAAATGGCAGGATAGCCGGTGATGCGACCCATAAAGAACTGCTTGCTTCTAACCCGTTATACAAATCCTTGTGGGAATCACAGTCACAGGGATATATCCATGCTAACCATGCAGAATGAATACAGATCAAACTCAACAGCAGATTACCAGTGATAATTACATGCGCGTAGAAGAGAAAATACCTACTTCGATTGACACATCTGAGCATGAGGTACATCTCTGGGTCATACAGCACCTCAATAAAGCAGGCAATTTTCACTCGTATTTTGAATTATTATCCAGTGATGAGAAAGCTAAGGCGAAAGGCTTCAGGTTTGATATACATCGAAATCGTTATATCGTCTTTCATGGCAGCTTGCGCCAGATCCTGTCCAGATATCTGGACACAGTCACTCCCGGTGAAATTGGCTTCTCAAGCATTAAAAACAATAAGCCCATTATCCAGCCTGATCAGAATCTACATAAGCTGAGTTTTAACCTCTCCCATTCTGCAGATGTAGCCATAATTGCCATTGGCTATGAGGAAGGTATCGGCGTTGATATTGAAAAAATCGACACCAAAATTGAAATGCATGATCTTATTCAGCGTTATTATACCGAACAGGAAAGATGCACGATCCTGGCGCAACCCGAAGCTGACCAGTATCGTGCTTTTTATTCCATCTGGACAAAAAAAGAATCCTACATGAAATTTACCGGGGACGGCCTGTCACTTGAGCCTGATAGCTTTGAGGTCCGCCCGCCCCTTGCAGCAATCTCTCAGGTATATCTCAATGCCGAGGTACATGTCCCCTCCTGCACTATTCAATCAGTAGCGCTCCCCGAGAGATATGAAAATTACGTCGCCAGCCTTGCAACGAGTAAGACGCAATCAGATATAAAGATGTGGATCTATAGTTAATCATATGAATGCTAAGGAGATTAATCACAGCACCTTCATTGGACCCCGGGCCCAGGTTGTTTTTCTACTCGGCCCTTCCTCAATTGGAAAAACCACGGTATTGCAAAGTGCCATAAAAAATAATAAGCACATTATTCCTCTGCACCTTGACGACATTATCACAGAATTTCAGCAAGATCTGATAAATCATTACTATGCAAAGCAGCCAGTAATTGCGGGCGAATTGACATCGCTTCTAAAACACCAGGTTGAACATCTTTCACAATTGTTTTCCCGGGATACCGGCCACAAAAGCCTGGATGAAAAATCTATCCATGAATTTTCAAAGCTGTTTGAAGACAACAGGGAAAATTTACAGGCATTTATTACCAGAAAAATACTCGCAGCACTAAGTCAGCAACGAACTATCGTCATTGACCTGGTAAGCTATGACGATTACCTGATGGCAATACGCACCTTACAGAAGAACGAGCAAGACATAACTGTCAATCACCTTTTTCTTTACCTTCCTTTTGAGCAGTACCTGGAACGGGTCTCCGACCGAAACAAAAAGGCCATCAACTCACAGCGTTATAACGAGGTTCGCTTCAGAAACATGCCCGCATCACAGTACTTTGACTTTCTGGATGTGAGCGCACCGGCGACAGAGCTTGCACAACTGGCCCAGGATAATATTCAATCGGTCTTTAATCGATTTATGACGCAACAGGAAAATTTATTTAGACCTCTGCTTAATAATAAAAAGGCATGGGACACGTTTTGCGAAGAACAGAAACAGGTTGAGAAAATATTCAATACCGACCTGAAAGACTTCTTTTCAGACAGGAAAACTGTTATGGCCGGGACAAAAGAGATGATCGACAACATAATGAACATTAATGGCAAGTCGCCTGACATAATCGCCAGCCAGCTTGCCTATCTCTGCACTACAAATACTAAGTAACGATCTTTGAAAATTCAGTTTTATTGGGAAAATCTATTGCTGGTGTGGCGGGATATAGTTATCCGGATTGAATACCTCCATCTCATTCAGCATTGTTAGCTGACTGGGTTTTAACTGCTCACCCCCATGAGATGCCAGGCAATTGCATAGATAATAAACGATATAAAAAAGATCCTTTCTTTTCAGGGAAATCCCCTCCGCATTGAACTTGCTCTTAATCATGGGCTCCAGGTGTTCTTTCCATGCGTCAATATCGTTATTCCCTGAGTTAAGCAGGGAGGATATGAACAGGGACAGCCAGCCCATTTCAGAGCTGCTTGTCAAAAATTCCGGTTTATCGCCTACCAGTTCGTCCTGTAATATACACTTGTCTCTGATGGCAAACTTTATCGCGATACCCAGCCTGGGAAACAGCGAGGTACCGGTTTTATGGTATTGCCGTGAACAAAATACAGCGCAATCACCATAGTCACCTAACGTGATATGTTGCTGCTTATACTTGCTAAACGGGGCGAAATGTAATTTCTTCGTTTCCAGATCGATGTACTCACAAACCTCTTCCCCGCCATTCAGGATCCCATCATCACCAGTTGCATGTGCGTTATACCACTCGACTTCCTGCTGGTTGAAGACTTTATCTTTTTCATAGACCTTCATTAATTTCCAGGGACTAACATTATAGATATCACAGGGTCCCTCATGGTCGAAAGGAATCACACTCATCAAGGGTTTATTATCGTAGAACACCCGGTCATCCTCGTTGAACACGGGAATCCAGAGGTTGTAACAGGCGCCTGGCTCAAGGTTTCTGTCGATTAAATCCCAGTGCCATTTGTAAGTAACGTAATCATCCACATTTACAACTGCAGCAAAGTCATTAATGTAAATCAGATTATCCATACGCAGATCCGGTTCCACGCCATTCTCGACCAGACAATCCAGGACAACTTTTTTAAATGTATCTATATTTTCCTGGATAAACTGGTAATTCACAAAATGATACTGATCAATCAGCATGTTGCCTTTCTGGATGTTCTGAATGGTATTCAAAACCAGCTCGTTGAGAAATTCTCTCGGGAAGGCATGCTTGATATTATACATATTTAAACCTACGTGACGGCCTGCAACTAGCAGCTGGATTGGATGATTATTTACCTGAACCAGACATCTTTTCCAACAGTATACGCTTTCTTTCCTGCAAAGAAATAAATTCAGTTTCCCTGTTTTCCCGTTTACAGAGTGCGATTGCATTTTTCAGAGTAATCAGTTCATTTTTTTCTTCATTGACCAGTTTTTCATAGACTTTTAACGCCTTCTGGTAACTAACAATCGCCTTATCAGGCAGGTCGATCTCATCATATGCGTTTGCCAGATTATTATAACCTATAGCGACATAGATATGGTCGCCATACTCAGCTTCTGCTGCAACAATAGCCAGTTCATGATAGGCAGCAGCCATGTATTTCTTACCTTGCTTTGCATTTTCACTGGCGCGGTAACTTGCATAATTATCAATCGCCTGTAAGTAATCAGAAATATCTTTCTTCTCTGCCTCCGTGGTCGCCATGGGTTTACGACGCAGGAGATCTTCAAGCTGATCATAATTCGAATTTAAACTTTCCCGTTCTGCAACAAGTTGTGCCGGCACACCGGGTTCAGCCCAGTTTCGTTTTGATACGGTTTCTTTGTCCTGCTTGCATGCAAATAAAGATGCAGCGACAAAAAGCAATAAAATAATTCGGGCTCGTTTAACTGACATAAAATCTGGCATAAATGTTTATTCCTGGACTGAGTTTTCATCGAATTGAACAATACGACGCCATTTTGATTGATATCGGCAGGTCACCTGCTCACTTTAATGTTCTTGATAATCAGGACTTTACTGATAAGTAAAAAAGACACGCGACAAATTACTTCCTATACGGACCACTTACGCGGCCGGGGCGACACCATGGAAAATATCCCGATAAGACACGTAAATCGACGCCATCATCACCGGGGCGAAGACAATAAACCCAAGCCCCAGGGTAAGCATGGCCAGCAGGGCCAGGCCAAAGGCCACCAGCCCATAGACTAAAAAGGCCAACGCATTTTTCCAGCACGCCGCGAAGCTCATGGGGATGGCCTGGACAGGACTTATCCCATCGAAGACCACCAGCAGGGGGACAAACCAGAAGGCCATAGACATCACCGCCAGCAGAGTCAGGATGACAGTGACCAGTAACATGATGCTGACCACACTGGGGCCCGCCCCGATGGATCCCATTTCGGCCTGTTGTATCATCGATCCCAATCCCGTCATTGCGAACAACAACACCGCGACCACGCCCACGATGGCGCCTGCCACGAGATACAGCAAACCGGTGAGGACCAGGTTACCGAGATTTGCTGAAAATCCTGCGAACAGATGCTGGACGGTAAAATCACCGCCGCTGTCCTGTTCGCTGGCACCCAGCATAAACCCGGCAATAAAGACCGGCGAAAACAGATTGACTGCAAGGGAACCGATGAACGGGATAAAATCAGCCACCAGGATGATGACGTACCAGACAATCAGCGCCCCGATCCAGGCAAATGGATTGCGCTTGAAGTGATCCCAGCCCCCCGCGATCCAGTGCCAGCCATTGTCGGTAGCGACCTTGCGTAAACCGAACGCGTCATCACCGGGTTGCATTTCATTGGCAACCACCGCGGAAGCCGGCGCGGCATAAATCGATTGTGCCTCCTGCGCCGCCTGTTCCTGGCGGGCGCGATAGCGCGAAATAATGATGCCACAAGCGAGACAATCATCTCCCTGCACTCGTTCGGAACCACACTTGGGACAACGCGGGCCCGTTTGTGCTGATGCAGACTC
>JASFLL010000138.1:0-5155 GCA_050118115.1 Thioalkalispiraceae bacterium | reverse complement strand
TGCAGTTTCTGGGGGGATCAGACAGATAGTTATCTGTCGATTTTTGAAATGAAAAAAACACTAGCTACAGTTTTATCCTTGCAGAAAAAATAACCGGGTATCTTGCTAATAGTTTAATTCTTTACTCTTAGAATAATATGAAGCGCTTTATTTTATACTCTTCCGTGATTGTTATTTTTATTGTCGGTGGTATTTATTTTTATTATATCAGTGGTCCAGCTCCGGTTTATTGTACAAAACCATTTTCAGAACGGGAGCAGACTGTGATGATGTTCAGTACGCGCTGGTGCCCGTATTGCAAAAAAGCACGGCAATTGTTTGCGAAAAACCAGGTTGCCTATTGTGAGTACGATGTGGATTCTTCTCCCCAGGTTCAGGATGTTTTCACCGAGCTGGGTGGCAGCGGTGTACCATTGATCCTGATCGCGGATGAAGTTTATTATGGATTCTCAGAAGTGGGAATTGCCAGCGCGCTGAAACGTAATGGACTGCTTAACTGAATTTAGAGTGTCCATCTGAATTAACAGAACTGGGTTAGCCCAAATAAAAAAAGCCAGCAAAGAACCTGCTGGCTTTTTCATTTAGTAACTTGGTTTAGTACTATAATTAATGGTCATGCCCATGTGCGTGCACATGACCATGCTCAATTTCCTGTTCTGTTGCATCACGAACATCAACCACTGTGACATCAAAGTTTAACTGCATGCCGGCAAGTGGATGGTTTCCATCGATAGTAACCTGGTCATCTTCAACTTTGGTAACGGTGATCATCACATCGTGCCCATCAGCTCCCTGGGCATGAAACTGTTGGCCGACCGTAACCTGATCAGGTGTATCAAACATGTCCATTGGTACTACCTGTGTCATTGATGGTTCCCTCTCTCCGTAACCATCTTTTGGCTCAATACTCACCGAAATGGTATCGCCAGACTTTTTATCAGCAAGGGCATTTTCTAGACCTGGGATGATGTTACGTGCGCCATGTAAATAGGCGAATTCGCCGTTTTGAGACTGGTCGATGATCTGATCATCATTATCTTTGAGGGTGTAATCGATGGTGACAACTTTGTTTGCGCTAATCTGCATTCTTTATTCCTTTGACAATTTTCTATGAGCGGGGGATGATTTGAAAGTCGGGTTGACCCAGCTACATTTTCAGTATTACGAATTATAACACAAAGTTATTTTAACCACCCAGAACCGGGAAATAATGCAAGAAAAACTACTCGAACAAATAAAGGCCTTAAGTAATAGTAAGTTAGGACATATGACGGCGCTTGAGACCTTTGCCCGCTGCCTTCGTTCCGTCTATGGAAAATGTTCATTTATCAGTTTCGAATCGGACCCGAAAGCAGACAGACATCTGGTCAGACTGATCTTTAGTGACCGCGAGGAAGGACATGCCCAGCTGGACAACCTGGTCGGTCAGGCGATACCGATTCAGAGTGAGCAATTGCATCATATTACCAGCAGGCAAGTCCCCATCGTTGAAGAGCTTGATCCGGTTCTGGAAAAAGTACTGGTTAATCTTGGATTGCCCGCGAAAAGCATGATGGCGATTCCACTTTACCTGGATGGTGAGATTAAACGTTGGGTTCTGATCCTCGGTGAAGAAGCCGGCCAATTTGCCAAAGTAGAACTGGAACAGGCGATCCTGCTTGCCAATTTAGCAGGAACTTATATGGCCAGAATTGATGAGACGGAAGCCCTTGAACAGGCCAATGAATGGATTGAAAAAGAGCTCGATGAAATTGCCAGAATTCAAAAACTCCTGCTACCACAGGAAACCATCAGGATTAAAGGGGTGGAAGTTGCCACTTTTTATTCTGCCTGTGATAAAGCCGGTGGTGATTATTACGATATTGCAAATCTTTCTGAGATGGAGCCACCGGTAAGCTCAGATGAAAAATATGATGCCTGGGGAGTCATTGTTGCTGATGCTGCCGGCCATGGGGCGGCTGCAGCAGTAGAAATTTCCATGCTTGATGCCATATTACGGACTTACCAGGGGGATGGGGAGCAGGGTGCGGCTAATGTCTTTAACTATGCAAACAGGCATTTTTTTACGCGTATCTCGCGCGGTGCATATATCACGGCATCAATTGTAGGTTTCAATCCGGTTACCAGCAGTTTGTTTTACGCAAACGCTGGACATCCCCCTGTCTTGGTGATCACGCCGGATAAGCGAATTGAATACTTGAACGAGAATACCGGTATCCCTTTAGGTGTGGACCCTGACTGGCAGTGGGAAAACTCTGAAACTAATGTGGAACCAGGATCAGTTATTATTTCCCTCACTGACGGAATTCTGGAAGCCCTTTCTCCCGAGAAAGAGCAATTTGGTTTGCAACGAGTTGAGGATGCCGTTCTCCAGATTCAGGGGACAGCGCAGGATTATCTCAATGCCATTGTGCAGGCGGTTACGGAACATCAGGCTGGCCATGCCCAGGCTGATGACCAGGCAATTGTTGTCATTAAAATAGAAGAGTAAAAACTGAAAAACGGTATCGGGTATGACTGATTTTACCTCTCATCAAACCATGATAACTATCACGTTCTCTATCTATATAATTATCCTGCTGGCGTTGGGTGTGCTGGCCTGGTTACGGACAAGTAACCTGTCTGACTATATTCTTGGCGGGCGCTCGCTGGGTATCTGGGTCGCGTCGATCAGTGCCGGGGCTTCTGATATGAGTGGCTGGCTATTACTGGGATTACCGGGTTTCGCCTTTTCCAGCGGCTTACAGGCGTTGTGGCTGATTAGTGGATTATGGTTGGGGAGCTATATCAACTGGCGTTTGATTGCCCGGCGTTTACGTATATATAGCGAGATGGCTAAAGATAGCCTGACGTTGCCAGAGTTTCTCAATCAGCGGTTTCTCGATAGCACCAACCTTATCCGTTTCATAGCAGCATTTTTTACCATCGTATTTTTCCTTGTCTATACGGTTTCTGGTCTGGTTGCCAGTGGTAAATTATTCAATACGGTTTTCGGTATTCCATATGAATACGCAATAGTGATAGGCGTTACAGTAATCGTCATTTATACCCTGATAGGTGGATTCCTGGCAGTTTCCTGGACCGACCTGTTTCAGGGATTACTGATGCTCTTCGCCCTGTTGCTGGTTTCATATCTGGCGGTAATTGAATTGGGTGGTATCGACAAAACGATCAAGCTAATTAATATGCGGCGCCCCGAGCACCTGTCTATCTGGTTTGACAAACAAGGACATGAGTTATCACTTGTCGCAATTGTGTCACTATTAGCGTGGGGACTGGGTTATTTCGGACAACCTCATATCCTGGCACGTTTCAAGGCGATGAATATTGCGACAAATAGTCACCGTACCCGGCAGGTGGCTATGACATGGTCAGGTTTGTCTATGCTGGCTGCCGTCAGTATTGGGCTGACAGGGTTTGCCATGATGGGGGGAGATCCAGCGATCGCTGATCCCGAACGTATTTTTATGATGTTAGTAGATAAACTGTTGCCTGCAGTTCTGGCTGGAGTATGTCTGGCTGCCATCCTGGCGGCGATCATGAGTACCGCTGATTCACAGTTACTGGTCAGCGCATCCGTATTGACCGAAGATATTTATCGTATTTTGAATAAGCGGCCCTTAACGCAACAGCACCTGGTCTGGGTGGGGCGTGGTATTGTGATTACACTGGCACTGATTGCCCTGTTGCTCGCACAGAACCCACAAAGCAGTGTGCTTGAACTGGTCGCTTATGCCTGGGCCGGATTTGGTGCAGCATTTGGACCGGTGATGATTTTCTCGTTATTCTGGCGAAATATAAACCGGGCCGGTGCAATTGCAGGAATATTAACCGGGGCATGCACGGTTGTTATCTGGAAGCAGTTAAGTGGCGGGATCTTCGATATCTACGAGATGTTGCCTGGCTTTGTTTTTTCGTGTCTGGCAATCTTTATAGTTTCCAGATATACACATCCCCCCGGGGTAAAAGTCCTGGAACTGTATGATATGTATTCACAGCGGGTTTCTGCAGACCATTAAGCTGCTATATTTATACGACACAATAATTCACTATGGCTGAACGATTTCAATGACCGCAATGATTAATCAACTCAAGGCGATGATAATTGCTTTTATCTGGGACAAGGATCTGACCGAGGTTCCATTTTGGCACCGGGTTATGTTTGGTGCATTGCGGATTGGTTATTTGACGGTGCGGGATATCTTTGATGGCCAGTTAAACCTTCGTGCCATGAGCCTTGTCTACACTACTCTATTATCCATTGTACCTCTGCTTGCGGTGAGCGTGTCGGTACTTAAAGGTTTCGGTGCGAATAATTATATCGAAACAACACTTCCAGCATTGCTTGAACCACTGGGTGAACGTGGCCAGGAAGTCAGTGAGAAAATTATCACTTTTGTTGATGGGATTAATTCGGGGATACTTGGATCTCTGGGTGTTGCATTATTACTTTATACAGTTGTGTCCTTGATGCAGAAAATTGAATCCGCCTTTAACTTTACCTGGCATGTCAATGAAGAACGTTCCTTTGCAAGGCGGTTCAGTGATTACCTGAGTGTAATCCTGATTGGTCCAGTACTTGTCTTCAGCGCACTGGGCTTCACAGCTTCTATCGCCAATAGCTCATTATATCAGGCGGCCATGTCCTATCAGGTATTTGCTGCAATAGTCGGTGTCTTTGAACTGTTGATCCCATACCTGTTAATTATTCTTGCATTCACACTCGTATATATATTTATTCCAAATACAAAAGTTAAGTTTATGCCAGCACTGGTCGGTGCCTCGGTTGCCGGAATTTTATGGCAAACTGTAGGCTGGATGTTTGCAAGTTATGTTTCAACGGCAAACTATACAGCTATCTATGCAGCATTTGCAGCGTTGTTCTTCTTTATGATCTGGTTGTATATAAGCTGGTCGATTATGCTGATTGGCGGGGCGATTGCATTTTATTATCAAAATCCGGAATATCGATCATTAAGTCCTCGTAAATTGAATCTGTCAAACAGGATGAAAGAGAAAGCTGCTCTCCTGGCAATGGTGAAAATCGCGGATAATTATTATAAAAAACATCAGCCCTGGACTCTAAATGAGCTGGCCACCTACCTGAATATTGCATCGGAGTCACTGGCGCCAATGATGGATTCCTTAAAGGACA
>JASFLL010000137.1:0-5155 GCA_050118115.1 Thioalkalispiraceae bacterium | reverse complement strand
TCACTAAACTTCATTTTTGTAATCGCTCTATATATTTATCCACCAGGAACATTGAGCACACGGGGAAATCAAATTTTCCATATCTAATCTCATTAATCACGAAGTACTATGAGTAACACTAAATTAGCCAACTTAATTTTTAATGCTCTATTACCCAGTGAGCCCCGTGTACCCCGTGGTTCAAGTCCTAATTAAACTGTTTTAAAAAACGTAAATCATTTTCAAAGAAAAGCCGCAGGTCATCGACGCCATAACGCAACATGGCCAGGCGTTCTACCCCCATACCAAACGCAAAGCCAGTGTATTTTTCACTATCGATATCGACATGCCTGAACACATTGGGATGGACCATGCCGCAACCCAGCACCTCTAGCCAGCCGGTATGACTGCAAACCCGACAGCCCTCACCACTACACATGACGCACTCAATATCCGCCTCGGCTGAAGGTTCGGTAAAAGGAAAATAGGACGGTCGGAAACGGACCGCCAGATCATCGCGTTCAAAAAACTGCTGCAGAAAATCGATCAGTACTGCTTTTAAATCCGTAAAAGTGACTGTCTCATTAACCATCAAGCCTTCGACCTGGTGAAACATCGGGGTATGCGTCACATCCGAGTCACAACGATAAACACGGCCGGGGGCAATCAACTTTAGTGGTGGTTCACGATCTTTCATGGCACGAATTTGCACAGGAGAAGTGTGTGTACGCAATAACAAATTCTCGTTGATATAAAACGTATCGTGCATGGCCCGCGCTGGATGTGACTCCGGGATATTCAACGCTTCAAAGTTATGGAAGTCGTCTTCGATTTCAGGACCTTCTGCGATTTCAAAACCCAACTGATTGAACAGGTCTTCAATCCGATATAAAACACGGGTAACCGGGTGCAGACCGCCAATACCATGACTTCTGCCCGGTAAAGTCACATCAATGGTTTCACTGGCTAACTGGTCATTCAGTTTGGCTTCTTCAAGTGCTGTTTTCTTGGCCTCGATTGATGCCTGAACCGCCTGCTTGGCCTGATTGATAATTTGACCTGCCCTGGGCCGTTCCTCGGCAGAGAGCTTGCCCAGGTTTTTCATCTGCGCAGTGATACTGCCTTTCTTGCCAAGATAATTGACCCTGACCTGATCGAGTGCCTGTAAATCATCGGCCGACTGCACTGCATGTTCAGCTTGTTTGATGAGTTTTGCTAATTCTTTTTCCACTGGTTCCGGTTCCACCGTATTTATAATCCGCGGCTCTTTACTCTGAGTGCTTGGATAGCTTTTAAATTTTATATAAAACAAAAACGGGAAGACCCAAGCCTGAGCCTTCCCGTTTCGTTATAGGTTTACCAACTATTTTTTCAGTTGGTCAGTCGATCTTGCAGTGAATAACTACGCCAGGCTGGCCTTGGCCTTTTCCGCGAGGGCTGCAAAAGCGGCTTTATCAAAGACTGCGATATCAGCGAGCACTTTGCGATCGATGGCGATCTCCGCTTTTTTCAGCCCGTTGATAAATCGACTGTAGGAAAGTCCACATTCCCGTGCTGCCGCATTGATACGCGCAATCCACAGGGTACGGAACTGACGCTTACGCTGACGACGGTCACGATATGCATATTGACCCGCCTTGGTTACCGCCTGGGTGGCAACACGATAAACATTCTTACGGCGACCGTAATAACCTTTCGCTCGGTTTAAAACTTTCTTGTGCTTGGCGCGAGCAGTCACACCACGTTTTACTCTAGGCATTGTTCAACTCCTCCCTTAAATATATGGCAGCATTCGTGCCACGAGCCTGGTATCAGCTTCATGCACGAGTTGGCCATCACGGAGTTGGCGTTTACGCTTGGTGCTCTTCTTCGTCAGGATATGACGACGATGCGACTGGGCGCGTTTGAATTTGCCAGAGGCAGTTTTCCGAAAGCGCTTGGCGGCGCCACGGTTAGTTTTCATCTTAGGCATCTTTTATCTCCTCTACGTTAAATCAGGCTCGCTGAAACAGATTCAGTGACCGACGCAACGTGTGCCAGTTAATCGAATTGTAAAAACAACTTACTTCTTTTTGGGGGCAATGACCATGACCATTTGCCGCCCTTCCATCTTGGGGTACTGCTCAACCGTGCCGAGTTCTTCAAGATCTTTCTCAACCCGTTCCAGCAGTTGCCGGCCTAATTCCATATGGGCCATTTCACGACCACGAAAGCGCAATGTCACTTTTGCCTTGTCGCCGTTGCTAAGGAAACGAATCAGGTTACGCAGTTTGACCTGGTAGTCCTGCTCTTCCGTACCGGGACGGAACTTCACTTCCTTAACGTGAATAACTTTTTGTTTCTTTTTCGCCGCGTGCTTTTTCTTGTTTAACTCAAACAAGTACTTGCCGTAGTCCATTATTCGACAGACAGGCGGGTCTGCTTCCGGCGAAATTTCCACGAGATCCAAATCGGCCTCGTAGGCTAATTCTTGGGCCTTATCAACAGACATCACACCCGCCTGCTCTCCATCGGCACCTATCACACGCACCTCTTTACCAGTAATGGCATCGTTTATGCGTGTTTCTTTTGCTGTTGCGATACTTTATTCCTCCAAACGACTACGGCCGTGGCACGCGATTTCATCGGTGAGTTTCGTCACTACCTCATCCAGGGACATAGCCCCCAGGTCCTCACCTGCTCGTGTACGCACGGCCACAGTTTTGTTTTCAACTTCCCTATCACCGACGACCAGCAAATAGGGGATCTTCTGTAGCGTATGTTCGCGAATTTTAAAGCCGATCTTCTCATTTCTCAAGTCAGCAATTGCCCTAATTCCCTTATTTTGCAAGGTTTTTACCGCTTCCTGCACAAAATCTCCAGCTCGGTCAGTAATATTCATGATAACCACCTGCACCGGCGCCAGCCACAAAGGGAATATGCCCGCATAATGCTCGATGAGAACACCGATAAAACGCTCCATGGAACCGACGATGGCTCGATGCAGCATCACGGGTGTTTGTCGAGAACCATCCTCTGCCACATATTCGGCGCCCAGCCTGCCCGGCATGGAAAAATCCACCTGGATGGTACCGCACTGCCAGATACGGCCGATACAGTCTTTTAAGGAGAATTCGATTTTCGGGCCATAAAAGGCACCCTCACCCGGTTGCAGATCCCACTCCAGGCCCATGTGATTGAGGGCCTTTTCCAGGGCGTGCTCGGCCTTGTCCCATACCTCATCCGAGCCGACACGCTGCTCCGGGCGTGTTGAAAGCTTGATGAGCACGTCATCGAAGCCGAAGTCTTTGTAGACCTCAAACAGCATGTTGTTGAAGTTGATCACTTCCTGCTGGATTTGCTCCTCAGTACAGAAAATATGCGCATCATCCTGGGTAAAGTTACGCACCCGCATCAGGCCATGGAGCGTACCCGACGGCTCATTACGATGACAGGAACCAAACTCGGCCATCCGTAGGGGTAAATCACGATAACTATGCAGACCATGATTATAGATCTGGATATGACAGGGACAGTTCATGGGTTTGACCGCGTAATCACGGTTTTCCGAATGGGTGGTAAACATCATGTCCTGGAACTTGTCCCAGTGCCCGGATTTCTCCCAGAGTGAACGATCTACGACCTGGGGGGTCCGGACTTCCTGATAGCCGTGTTCACGTAACTTGGCACGGATGTACTGCTCGATTTGCTGATACAGTGTCCAGCCCTTGTCATGCCAGAAGACCATGCCCGGCGCTTCTTCCTGGGCATGGAATAAATTCAACTGTTTGCCAATTTTTCGATGGTCGCGCTTTTCCGCTTCTTCCAGACGGTGTAAATAGCTTTTTAAGTCTTTTTTGTTTGCCCAGGCCGTGCCATAGACACGTTGTAGCATTTCGTTATTGCTATCGCCGCGCCAGTAGGCGCCCGCCAGTTTCATTAACTTGAAGGCCTTCAGTTTACCCGTGGAAGGTACATGCGGACCCCGGCAGAGATCGATGAAGTCACCCTGCTTATAAAGCGAGAGTTCTTCGCCCTTCGGGATATCTTCAATAATTCTGGCCTTGTATTCTTCGCCCATGTCGCGGAAAAATTTGATTGCCTCCTCGCGAGCCATCACCTGGCGTTCAACCGGCAGGTCTTTTTTGACCAACTCATTCATTTTCTGTTCGATTTTCTCGAGGTCAGACTCGTGAAAACCCGGTTCGTAGGCAAAGTCGTAGTAAAAACCGTCTTCAATCACCGGACCGATAGTCACCTGAGCTTTGGGGTAGATTTGCTGGACGGCCTGGGCGAGTAAATGGGCCGTGGAATGGCGAATGACTTCCAGACCTTCCTCATCCCGTTCAGTAATAATGGCCAGGTTACTGTCTTCTTCAATTTTGTGGCTAGTATCGACGAGCTTGCCATCAACCTTACCGGCAATCGCGGCCTTGGCCAGGCCCGCACCAATATCAGCGGCAACTTCAGCAATCGTTAACGGGTTGGAATATTCCCGATGGCTACCATCAGGCAGAGTAATAACAGGCATGTTGTTGTCCTCATTTCTCAGTGGCGATCCCTACAGAGGACCGCTTGTTTAGTCAAAATGACCGCTACGAGAGGCCATTTCAGATTCCCTGCAACAGGCCATACAGTAGCCTGAAGCGAGAGGATTAATTACAGTTTAATATAAAAAATTGGTAGTCGCGAGTGGACTATTCGGGGCTCCGCCCCTCACCCTGCGGGCCGGCCTTTCGGCCGTTCCGTTTTGTGCTACAAAACGGTCGAACTCCGTTCTCGACCACTCGCAACGAGAAAGAAGTTTAAAACTATTCTGGTAGTCGCGAGTGGACTCGAACCACCGACCCCCACCATGTCAAGGTGATGCTCTAACCAACTGAGCTACGCGACTATTGAGCGGCGAAAGATACTCGAAATGAGGTATAAAAGGCAAGTTTTAGAGAATTCGAAGGATTAATCCTGGGATATCACGATGGTTTTTTCAGGTTTGCAGAATCTGGTATTTCATTTTTATGTTTATCACGAAAATCTTTTAAGGAAACCACATGATCCTGATCCTTGCGGCGACGTTTTTCCTTCCAGGTCAGGTCTTCGATCGAACCCTGAGGGTGATATTCATGCACAACATTTAATAACAAAGTCAATGCACTTTCACAGTCAGATGCAACTAAACTTTTCTCAAGCACTTCAAGGT
>JASFLL010000136.1:0-5175 GCA_050118115.1 Thioalkalispiraceae bacterium | reverse complement strand
GCCGCGGTCATCCCCGCCCCGGAGGAAGAAATCAACCGGTAGCGATCCAGACCATATTGTTTGACCGCCTTTTCTGAGGCCTGCATGAGCCCGGCGCCCGGATCGATGCCATGGATCTGGTTTTGTAATTTGCGCGCGACCTTTTTGTTGTTGAGATCCTCGATACTGCTGAGTTGATCTTTGGGAATGTAATCGGGCACCACCCAGCCCAGGCGCGCACGCGTGTAAAGCGGACCGAGATCAACCACCTGATCCCCGACCTTGTCCATATAGGGTTTGTGTGTCAACGGCAGCCAGGCCATAAGCATGGCATCAATGTCACCTTTGGCCAGTCCCTGGTATTGAATCCCGATATCCAGTAACACCATATCCACCGGTTGCTGCAGGCGTGTCTCAAGAATGCGCGCAGCCAGACGGGTCACCGCTTCCGCATCCGACCAGGCGGTCCAGCCGATACGCAGTGTGGGTTTGTCTGCTGCGTGCGCCGTGCCCATCGTCAGCATTAATATCAGGATACCGATCCAGTTCTTCATTATTTTCTCCCTGCTAGTCCACTGGTTTATCTTTAAGAATAGTTACTTGTTACGCTTGCGAACTTTCTGGCCAAAGCTCTGGGTGATCCGATCGAGAATAATGGCCAGGATCACCACACCCAGCCCACCTTCAAAACCGAGCCCCACATCCAGTCGTTGAATACCACGCAACACGGTATCACCAAGGCCACCGGCCCCGATCATGGACGCGATCACAACCATGGACAAGGCCAGCATAATAGTTTGATTGACGCCAGCCATGATCGAAGGCCGTGCAGAAGGTAATTGCACCCTGAATAACAGTTGCCGTGAGGTACAGCCAAAGGCCAGCCCCGCTTCCACCAGTTCCTTGGGGACCTGGCGAATCCCGAGGTTGGTGAGACGCACCGCGGGGGGCATAGCAAACACGATGGTGGCCACCACCCCCGGCACCCGGCCCAGGCCGAAGAACATGGCGGCGGGGATCAAATACACAAACGCCGGCATAGTCTGCATCAGATCCAGCACCGGGCGCACCAGCCGTTCCACCAGATCGCTGCGCGAGGCCCAGATCCCCAGCGGAATCCCTACTAAAAGACTGACCAGGGTGGCCGCGATGACGATGGCCAGGGTGGAGACAGTTTCATTCCATAGATCCATGCCGACTATCAGTAGCAAAGACACAAGCGTAAACAGGGCAAATTTCCAGTTGATGCGCCACCAGGCCAGCAGGGTTAACAACAGGATCAGTAACCAGGCGGGCGGCAGTAACAGGAGTTCCTCAATGCCATAGGTCAGGTTATCCAGGGCAAGACTAATAAGATCGAACAGTCCCTGGGCATGGTCCATCAGAAAATCCACCAGGCTAGTTGCCCATTGATCGACCGGAATGTCAAAGCTCATAAGCCATGCCCCCTGGCCAGCGCCTGCAGCAGGCGGCGCCGATCGATGTAACCAATAATCTTGCCTCCCGCGTCGGCTACCGCCAGGGGGCTATCCGTCTCGGCGGCCCGCGGCAGGATTTCTTCCAGCAAGGCATCGGCGGATACGGGCTGATCCGTGGCCGCCACTGCCGCCAGTGCTTCATCCGCGACCGCGATATCACCGGCCTTAAACAGACGCCCCGGCTGCACATCACGAAAAAAGGCACGCACATAGTCATCGGCGGGATGTTCTATGATCTCGGCCGGTGTCCCCACCTGGCGAATTTCACCTTCTGCCATGACGGCAATACGATCGGCGATACGCACCGCTTCCATCAGGTCATGAGAAATAAAAACGATGGTACGCCGGGCTGTCTGTTGCAAGCTCAGCAAGGCATCCTGCATCTCGGTCCGGATCAGCGGGTCCAGTGCCGAAAATGCCTCGTCCATCAACATGATCTCCGGTTCGGTCACCCAGGCCCGCGCCAGGCCAACCCGTTGCTGCATGCCACCGGAGAGCTGATCGGGACGATGATCGGCTACTTCCGCAATGCCCACCAGTTGCAGGGCCTCAATGGAACGTTTGCGCGCCTCCTGTTTATCGACACCTGCGATATGCAAACCGAAGGCAACGTTATCCACCACACTTAAGTGAGGTAACAGGGCGAAGGACTGAAATACCATGCTCATTTTACGGCGCCGCAGATCCACCAGCTCGCGACGCGACATCGCGGTCACATCCGTCCCATCCAGGATAACCCGCCCCGCACTGGGTTCGATCAAACGATTGATCATGCGCACCAGGGTGGATTTACCGGAACCGGATAGGCCCATGATCACAAACAGTTCACCGCGTTCGATCTGCAGGTTAATGTCGTGTGCCCCGACGACATGACCGGTGGATTCCAGTAATTCAGACTTGGAAATACCGGTACCTAAGGCAGCCAGTCCGTCACTAATATCCGGACCAAACAGTTTGCTCAAGTGTTCTAATGCGAGATAGGCAGACATTGGTATTTGCGATTAATAATCATAATACCCTGACCCTAACATTTTGAACCGATACTCTCCACACTATGCCTGTGATCTGTTCTTGTTAATTGCTGTTGATAAAACTTTAATCAGCTGGATCAATTCCGCAAAACTCTGATAGATGTCGCTACTCTGGGTCGCGCCGATCTTTTATATATTCCTTACACCGCTTATTGAAAGATTATCAGTTACTCACTTTACAGGCTGGTCCGGAACGTAATGCCAGGACTGCGTTTCCTGATTTTTAAAACATGCGTTTAAACCGGGAAAAATCAACAGGAATGTTGTTTAATTCACTTGACCGATTCGCTCTTCATCTTCTGAATACCAGATCCTGGTTACTTTACCCACGACATCATCGACCGGCACATACCCCCAGTATCGGCTATCTCTGCTGTTATCCCTGTAATCACCCAATACGAAAAGCATACCCGCCGGGACAGGCAATGGCCCAAAATCATTTGCTTTACTTATTACCGTCTTATCTTCATCGAGATAAGGTTGTTCGATTGCCTTGCCATCGACAATCACGTCACCTTTTATCATGGAGACTGTTTCGCCGCCGCGTGCCACCACGCGTTTGACATATTTAATATCCCTGTTTTCGGGATACTTAAAGACAATAACATCATTGATCGCCGGGATGGTATTCATATATGCCGTGGCATCGACCAGAAAATACTCCCCGGCCTTCAGGGTAGGCTCCATTGAACCGCTTGGCATCACATAGGGTACGACACCCAGAATACGTGCGCGCGGATCAAGCGTAGCAGTACCAAACGGGTTAAAAACATACATCAGTATGGCAAGCACCAGGGGTACGGAAATAATGATAAAAAATTTTTTCATGATATGAGTTATTCTGTTTATTATTCAGTTTAAAACTGGACGAGCAGATAAATCAATATCGCGCAGACAATCCCCACGAGCAGCATCCAGCCGATAAACCGATTCATGGCGTTATGGACCGCCTGCTTGTTTTCCGGGCTTTCCAGCACACGGTAAAATTCCTGGACATCTACTGGTTCGCAGACATCGTGATCAGGATCGTTTATCAGCCGCCGTCAACTCATCCCCTAAAATTAATAGTATGCCAGTCCATTTTTATACTTCCCTCCACTTATTTAAACGTGTTGATATAATTATTATCTAATCGCGTTTTCTCCTAACAACAGAACTTACTCGGGTTTGTTCGAATATCTTTTCAATAAAGAATAACACCATATCAATACACCCGCGGCAATGATAACAATAAAAATCAATAATTCGTATTTATGGATATCTCCCATCATCGCCTGCAGGGTCTGACCAAACAGATAGCCCAGCAGTGCGATCACCACCGTCCAGATCGCGGCACCAACAAGATTTAATACTAGAAAGCGATAAGGGGAAACATTGCTTGCCCCGATCATAAATGGCGTGATGGTCCGAAATCCGTAGAAAAAGCGAAAGCTTAAAATAAGCCAGACCTGGTGATGTTCCAGTAATGACAGGACCTTTTCAGATTTTACCTGCCAGGCGGGTCGTCTAGCCAATGCCTGCTTACCCTTGATGCGACCCAGATAAAAATAAAACTGATCACCAAACAAGGTTCCCAGAAACGCCCACACCATCACCCACGGCAAAGCAAGATAACCACGGTGGGCAGCAAAGCCAGCGAGGAACAACACGGTCTCCCCTTCCAGGAACGTGCCCACACCCACCGCCGCATAGCCATAGGTTGATATCAGGGTTTCGATTGACATAGATTTTTACAGGTGTACCCAACTCTGACTCTAATATCGCATATCTACCGCATAATTATTACACACCTTAACCACTCTTCCGTGACCGTTTCTTTAACAGGATCGCCAGTAACAGCATAAACAGCGGCGCGGTGATGGCCCACGGATAGGCAAGCAGCAGCAGTGTTTGGGAATATGCAGGTGAAAAATACACGATAGCGATGAGTGGTGTCACCAGTACATGGGCGATAAAGGCCCAGCGCACCCATCTTTCAAAGCCGGTTTTATTCAGCGCTGGAATAGCAAACAGGGTGGCCAGGCCCATGCAGATATAACCAATGGCATCAAAATCCCAGAACAGCGAGTGAGGCGTTTGTTCCAGAATGCCGATCGCAGCGGCTGTCTTGTTTAATTTCGCCGGGATGACCGTGGCCAGTTGCACCACGTAATTGGAAACCACAAACACGGCATAAATCACGATAAAAATGAGTGCAGCATGGCTCCAGAACTGTTTGTCTTTGCCGGTCAGGGTGTGGAAGGCGAGCATCTCCAGAATCAAGGGGATCACAATACAGAGGGAAGTGCCGTAGATGAGGATCTCGTCAATGGGAAAGTGAAACACACCCAGTACCTGCAGAGTCTGCACAATATCAAAAGCCACGACCGCAGCAAATGCTGCCAAGCCGGACCAGTACCCGACTTCACAAATTCTGGTGTTCATGATTTGATCGCTATCAATTGTAATTTAACTGTCCGGGTTTGTTGTAGCAATGACAATCACTCGAACTTATAGCTGAATCCCACTTCATAGATCTGATTGTCTCTTTGATTGAAAGGTAACTCGCCAGAACTGTAGGCTACATACAAATTATTTTTAAAGCCTAATCGGTAAGTAACCAATCTAAAATTATCCAGGTCGGCATCTTTGATTGCCTGCTCTGCATTGATCTCCTGAAAATACCGGTAGTTAATTTCGAAAGTATC
>JASFLL010000135.1:0-5176 GCA_050118115.1 Thioalkalispiraceae bacterium | reverse complement strand
GAAGACCTCGGAGTACGTTAATAGTCATCGATCATGGGCATTCTTAATACAGCAGCGCTTTTGATTACACTGGCAGCCTTGTTCAGTTACCTGAACTATAGATTTATCCGCTTGCCGAATACTATTGGTATCATGATCATCTCCCTGATTCTATCAATACTTTTACTGGTGATCGGAAAGTTTGGCTGGACAGATCTGATTTTCTACACCAATCATGTATTGCGTGGAATCAATTTCCATGAAGCCCTGATGCAGGGGATGTTGAGTTTCTTATTGTTTGCAGGCGCACTGCACGTCAATCTCAATGATCTAAAACAGCAGCAAATGGTTATTGGCGTACTGGCAACTTTTGGGGTGATCACCTCGACTTTCGTGCTGGGGACCCTGACCTGGGTTGTGCTGAATGCATTAAATATCCCGCTGAGCTATATCTACTGCCTGTTGTTTGGAGCGCTTATTTCACCGACCGATCCCATTGCGGTGCTCGGTATATTAAAAAACGCACGTGTCCCCAAATCACTGGAGACCAAGATCACCGGCGAGTCCCTTTTTAATGACGGGATTGGTGTCGTGGTTTTCCTGGTTATCCTCGGGATTGCAACAAGTGGTCATGACGTAAGCGCGCATTCGATTGGTTTGCTGTTTGTCCGCGAAGCCATTGGCGGCATTGTGTTCGGTTTGGCCCTGGGTGCCGTGACTTATTACCTTCTTAAGGACGTTGATAATTATCAGCTGGAAGTGCTGTTAACGCTCTCTGCGGTGATGGGGGGCTATGCATTGTGTAGCTGGTTACATATCTCAGGTCCTATTGCGGTCGTGGTCGCTGGCCTGTTTATTGGTAATCATGGTCGTAGCCTGGCCATGTCAGAAAAGACACGCCAGCACCTGGATACCTTTTGGGAGCTCATTGATGAGATCCTGAATGCAGTGCTGTTTGTTCTGATAGGTCTGGAGGTGTTGTTACTGTCACTCAAGACGGAATATTTTCTGGCCGCATTGGCGATCATCCCTCTGGTCCTGTTTTCGCGTTTCGTTAGTGTCGGTACCCCGATCCTGTTTTTGAGTAAACTGCGTCGATTTACGCCGGGAGTGGTGCAGATCATGACCTGGGGTGGCTTGCGTGGTGGCATTTCCGTTGCACTGGCACTGTCTCTTCCTCTCGGCCTGGAGCGGGAAATCATCCTGGCCCTGACTTATGCCGTGGTGATTTTCTCGATAATTGTGCAGGGACTCACTATTGGCCGGATGGTCGATGATATCCGTTAGGGGCTAGAGCAGCGTATCAGCTACTAACCATAATATTAATATGGAAATAATTCTCTGAAGCATTTCTTAGCTGCAGGCCGGTCCTACTTATATATAGATAAAAAATGACGTCAGCCTGCGCTTCACTACTATCTCCTTGTTATTGTTACAGTTTGCAAGCTCTGCACCAATGGGATACATGATCGATCTATGTATTTGGGTATTTGAAGCTGAACATCGCAACAACATTCAGGAACAAAGTGCAGCTAGTATTCTGGAAGCGAGATTTGTAGAATACACACTGCAACGAAGGTTTGTGGGAGAGACTCTGTGGCCATGCTGTGAATTTTAACGCGGCGGTTAACAGAGCGCCGAAGGCGCAACACGCTCGGAATCGCTCAGGCAAAAGGACCGCAAATACTGGTTCGTTGACTCTGGAGAGATCTGGTACAACTGAAATGTTGCATGCCAGACACCGAAGGGGCCAAGCTCTCAGGTGACCGGACAGAGGGGCGACGTAAGTTGGCAGATTAGTTATGCCAGTTTACGTCGCCCTTTTTTTTCGTCAATCGATAATATTTGGCAAACTTTGATCAAGGGCAGAGAGCATGAAAGTACAACCGGTTTTTGATTATTCTTCGGAAGACAACGTAGGTCGTATGCCGGACTGGATTCGCCAGGCCTTTGGTCACCAGGAATATGCACATACTTCAAAAGCCATCGCCCAATACGCGCTTAATACAGTGTGTGAAGAGGCACGCTGTCCCAATCGTGGCGAGTGTTGGAGTCGTGGTACTGCGACCTTTATGTTGTTGGGTGATACCTGTACCCGCGCCTGTGGGTTTTGTGCGGTTAAAACCGGAAAACCGGTAGCGCTTGAACAGGATGAGCCGCAACGCGTTGCTGCTGCTGCAAAAGCGATGGGCATTGATTATGTCGTCCTGACCTCAGTCAACCGCGATGATCAAAAAGATGGCGGTGCGCACATTTTTGCAGAAACACTAAAGGTATTACGCAGTAATAAACAGGATATGAAACTGGAATTACTGACACCGGATTTTCATGGCTGCCAGGAACAGGCTATCGATATTATCGTCAGGGCAATGCAGGATGCTGCCGGTGATGATTTTCTGGTCTGGGGACATAACGTCGAAACGGTACCGCGACTTTATAAACGTGTACGTAAAGGCTCCAGTTATGCACGCTCCCTGGATTTACTGGAAAAAGCGACCGCACAAAATGATATTGAAACCAAGTCAGCAATCATGCTTGGCCTGGGTGAAAAAACAGAAGAAGTGTTAACTGTGCTGCAGGACCTGCGCAATGTCGGTGTGAATAGAGTTGCCCTGGGTCAGTACCTGCGTCCAACCCGTTATCACCTCGCTGTTGAAGAATACATTACCCCACAGCAGTTCCTGGAGTACGAACAGCTTGCCAAAGATATGGGGTTTGGCTGGGTGAAGTCAGGGCCGCTGGTCCGTTCGTCTTACCACGCAGACGACTAAAGATTTTAAATATATAAAGGGAACGGCTAAATGGGAAAACAAACACCGTTATATGAGACACATGTTGCAGCCGGTGCCAAGGTTGTCGACTTTGGTGGCTGGGATATGCCGCTGCACTATGGTTCTCAAATGAAAGAACATGAACTAGTCAGAAATTCTGCGGGAATCTTTGACGTTTCACATATGACGATCGTAGATCTAGGTGGAGATCGAGTTGCTGATTTTCTACGCTACCTGTTAGCCAACAATATTGATCGCTTAAAACAACCGGGCAAGGCACTGTATTCATGCATGTTGAATGAAGCAGGCGGCGTCATTGATGACTTAATTACCTACTATGTGAATGATAAATTCTATCGCATGGTGGTGAATGCCTCGACCCGCGAAAAGGATCTGGCCTGGATTCAAAAACAGGCCAGCGCTTTTGGTGTTGAGATCAAGGAACGCGATGACCTGGCAATGATTGCTGTACAAGGGCCGTCGGCAAGGGAGATCGTGCATACGGTCATTGGCGATAAATCTACAACAGTAAGCGAGCTGGGCCAGTTTTTTATGGCGATGTTCGATGATGGCTGGGCGATTGCCCGTACCGGTTATACTGGTGAAGATGGTTACGAAGTCATGTTACCGGCAGACCAGGCCGCGGACTTCTGGAACCAGTGTGTGACACAGGGTGCACATCCAGCTGGTCTGGGCGCGCGTGATACCCTCAGACTGGAAGCTGGTATGAACCTGTATGGCAGTGATATGGATGAGTCTACTTCACCGCTTGAGTCAGCGCTTGGCTGGACCATTGCCTGGGAACCGGAAGAACGCGACTTTATCGGGCGTAAGGCACTGGAAAAACAGAAGAGCGAAGGTGTAAAACAAAAACTGGTCGGTTTGTTACTGGAAGACAAGGGTGTATTGCGAAATCACCAGAAAGTATTAGTAGATGGCCTTGATTCAGGAGAAATTACCAGCGGTAGCTTTGCGCCAACCCTGGGCAGGGCGATCGCATTTGCGCGGGTGCCGATCAATATCGGTGAGCGTGCGAAAGTCGAAATACGGGGAAAACAGGTTGATGTGAAAGTGGTGAAGCCGCCATTTGTCCGTAACGGCAAGGCCTGCATCTGATTTACTGCTGAAGCATTTGCTGGGTAAATCAGTGGTTATAAAGTTTTGATAAAGAATACAGTTAAACAAATTTAAGAAATTTCCTGGGAGAAAAAAATGAGTAATGTACCTACAGAGTTACGTTATACAAAATCACATGAGTGGGTCCGTCGTGAAGACGATGGCACAGTCACTATCGGGATTACCGATCATGCTCAGGACCTGCTGGGGGACCTGGTCTTCGTGGAGACTCCGGAAGCAGGTTCAACGTATGCCGCAGGTGATGACTGTGCAGTGGTTGAATCTGTAAAAGCCGCCTCAGACGTCTATGCACCACTAAGTGGTGAAGTCGTGGGAGCCAACGAAGCACTGGCGGATGCCCCCGAAAGTATCAATTCCGATCCCTATGGTGAAGGCTGGATCTTTAAAATGAGTCTGGCCGATGAAGGTGAGCTGGATAGCCTGATGGATGCCACGGCTTATGCTGAACAGATCGCTGCTGAAGAGTAAATAATTTTACAGGTTGATTAATCATGCCATTTATTCCACATACAGACGCCGAGATTAAAGAGATGTTAGATGCTATCGGCGTATCCAACATCGAAGACTTATTCGATGAAATTCCCCCAGCATTACGTGCCAAAGGTCTGGATGGTATTCCACTGGGTAAAAGCGAAATGGATGTCGCGAGGTTAATGCATCAGCGTGCTGGTGAAGATCAGCGTAGCCTGTGTTTTGCCGGTGCAGGTGCCTATGAACATCATATTCCGGCGGCGGTATGGGAAATTACAACCCGCGGTGAGTTCTATTCTGCATATACGCCATACCAGGCAGAGGCCAGCCAGGGAACCTTGCAGTTGTTATATGAATATCAGAGCATGATGACCAGTTTAACAGGCATGGATGTTTCCAATGCCTCTTTATATGACGGGGCTTCATCGCTGGCGGAAGCGGTTCTCATGGCGGTACGCGCCAATCGCAAATCAAAGAGCAAGCGCATTTTAAATTTACGGACTGTGAATCCCACATACAAGTCTGTCGCGCACACTATTACCCACCATCAGGGGATCACATTTGAAGAGCTCGACTTTGCTGCAGATACCGGGACGGTAGATATAAACAGTCTGCCCGAGGAGCCGGGTGATTTTACCGCCTTAGTCATTCAGCAGCCGAATTACTTCGGTAGTCTGGAAAGCATCGATGCTTTAACCGACTGGGCACATAAACACGGTGCCCTGGTAATTGCGGTCGTGAACCCAACTTCACTGGCATTATTAAAACCTCCCGGTGAATGGGGTGAGATTGGGGCAGATATCGTCTGCGGTGATGGC
>JASFLL010000134.1:0-5198 GCA_050118115.1 Thioalkalispiraceae bacterium | reverse complement strand
AATATACTTCTGTCTTGCTTCCCTCGCTTCCTGCATATCTTTCTCATATATTGCACGAGTATTCCAGTGGGTCTTGACTGTTTTGCCATCACGGGTTGTGTATTCGACCTCATTGCCGATTCCTTTTGTGTAGCTGTCACCGATCGGCCAGGCGGGATACAGGAACCAGTAAATGATTGCAAATACGACCGTAGCGTAAAATCCCCATAGCCACCAGTTAGGTAAAGGATTATTGAATTCCTGCAGATCACCATCCCATGAGTGACCAGTAGTTTGTACTGTGCGATTTTGTTTGTCTTTGCTCATTTCAACTTCTCTTGATCTATATCGTCATCATCCATTAAGGGAATGTAACGATAGTCTTCAAATTTTTTACTACGCTTTTTACCTACGAACACATAAGCAATGATTCCCATGAAGCAGATAAAAAACAGCACCAGCGCAAAAGGCTTGGTATTCTGCATGTCTGTAAACCAGCTTAACCATTCAAACATGTTATTTACCTGAATTTAGCGAAGTAACCGTCATCGAACTGTTTGAAATCAACCATGGTGCCAAGTACCTGAAGGTATGCAACCAGCGCTTCCATCTCGGTAATTTCATCAGGAATACCATCATAGTTATTTGTCGCCGCCTGCTGGATAAGGTTTTCTTCTGCCTGCGTGATATCCAGTTGATTGGCAACTTTCTCACCGAAGCGTTTCACATTTGCCTCATACTCCGCCTGCGTTTCAGAATAAGGCACGCCTACCACTTTCAAAGCACGCATGCGTTCTGCAATATCGTTGTACTGAAGCGGCGTATCAATCAGCCAGTAATAATTTGGCATGATTGATTCTTTTACAACGGATCTTGGCGCAATCAAATGTTGCACATGCCACTCATTGGAATATTTCTTTCCAACTCGCGCAAGATCTGGCCCTGTGCGTTTAGAACCCCACTGGAATGGGTGATCATATTTAGATTCCGCAGCTAGTGAATAATGGCCGTAACGTAACTTCTCATCACGGAACGGGCGAATCATTTGTGAATGGCAGAGATAACACCCTTCCCTTTGATATATGTCACGACCACGTAATTCCAGCGGTGTATAAGGACGTACGGTTTCAATATCACCGACTTTCACATCTTCAACGGTGTCGTTGATAAAATACAAGGGTAAAATTTCTACCAGACCACCAATGCTGATAACAATCAGTGTTAAGACAATAAGCAAACCAGCATGTGTTTCAATTCTTTCATGTTTCATAATTAATCCACCCTGGCCTTAAGCTTTTGCCAATTTAGCCGCAATCTTTGCTTCAATAGCAGCTTTCTCAATACGACTCTGACGAATAGTCATGACTACATTATACGCCATGATAATAATGCCAGAGACAAAGAACATACCTCCCACTGCGCGAACTGCATAAGGGCTCTTCAGAAACTCAACTGTTTCAATAAAGGTATAAGCCAGGTTTCCATAATCATCGAAAGCACGCAGCATCAAGCCTTGTCCGACACCGGCAACCCACATAGCGCTGATATATAGCACGATACCGATTGTGGCTAACCAGAAATGCAGGAAGATTAAACGTTCGCTATACATCTTTGTCTCCCATAATCTTGGGATCAGGTGATAGAACGAACCGAATGTCACCATAGCAACCCAGCCCAACGCACCAGAATGTACGTGACCAATTGTCCAGTCGGTATAGTGAGATAACGCATTTACACTCTTCAGGGACATTAATGGTCCTTCGAAGGTGGACATGCCATAGAAAGAAAGTGCAACAATCAAAAAGCGAGTGACCGGATCACTTCGGAGTTTGTCCCAGGCACCCGATAGCGTCATGATACCGTTAATCATGCCGCCCCAGGATGGTAACAACAGGAGGATTGAGAACGTCGCCGCTAGCGTCGATGTCCAGTCAGGTAGAGCAGTCCAGTGCAGGTGATGTGCACCCACCCACATGTATAAGAATACCAGTGCCCAGAAATGGATAATCGACAAGCGATAAGAATAAATCGGGCGGCCAGCCTGTTTCGGGACAAAGTAATACATCATGCCAAGGAAAGCAGCAGTCAGGAAGAAGCCGACTGCATTGTGGCCATACCACCACTGGGTCATGGCATCCTGCACACCGGCATGCAGACTGTAAGATTTCAGGCTGAATACACTGATGGGGACTTCCATATTATTAAAGATATGCAAAATCGCCGTTGCCAGGATAAAGGCCACAAAGAACCAGTTGGCAACATAAATATGTGGCTGAGTACGTCGCGCCAGGGTATGCACATAAAGGATAAAATACGTGACCCAGGTTACCGCAATCAGAATGTCGATGGGCCAGACCATTTCTGCATATTCACGTGACTGTGTATAACCAGCCATATAACCGATGACAGCCAGTGCAATTGATATCTGCCAGCCCCAGAAGGTAATCGTCGCCATCACATCGGAGGTCAGTCGAACCTGACAGGTTCGTTGAACAACATAATATGAAGTCGCAAACAGCGCACTTCCGCCGAATCCAAAGATCACCAGTGTCGTGTGCACCGGGCGTAAACGACCAAAGGTAATCGCTGGTATATCCATATTGAAAACCGGCCATGTTAATTCCAGTGCGATATATACACCGGCCAACATACCAAGAACGCCCCAGATAACAGACATGATCGCAAACTTACGGATGATATCGTAGTTATAGGGTTGATTATTCGTTTGACTCATCGCTGACATCTCTTAATTGCCCCAAAAGTAGCATAGTATCGGCCTACAAAAGCGCCATCTTAAAAAGTAAATAAGAATATACTTATATGATAAAAGATAGGGTATTTCTGGATCAACAGAAATTTGCGTAAAAGCTGCAATTACTTAAAAAAAAGCTAAATATCAATATGTTACAAGAGCCTGGGCCTGACTCTGGTACTACCTGGGAATATAATGATCTATGAGCAGGACCGCAAACAATAAAATAAGATAAATAATTGAAAACCCGAAGGTTTTCATGGCTATCCCGCCCTTGAGACTACGTTGTAGCTTAACAACATAGAACAGGAAAATGCCATCAAGGATCAGAGTCCCGATCAGATAGAACGATCCGGTCATCTTCACCAAGTAGGGAAAGATTGTAACGATAATCAGGATAATCGTATAGAGCAGGACATGCAGCCGCGTAAATTCAATACCGTGGGTGACGGGTAGCATGGGAATATCAACCTTTGCATATTCATCACGGCGATGTATGGCCAGCGCCCAGAAATGAGGGGGAGTCCAGGCAAAGATAATCAGAAACAACCATAGACTGTTCGGGTCTATCTCACCCGTTATGGCGGTCCAGCCCAACACTGGTGGGGCGGCCCCGGCAGCCCCGCCGATCACAATATTTTGCGGGGTCGCTCTTTTCAGGAACATGGTATAAATCACCGCATAGCCTATCAGGGAAAGGAAGGTCAGTATTGCGGTTAGCATGTTTACCAGCACAACCAGAATGAACATCGCGATAACACCTAGGATAAAAGCAAATATCAGGGCATGGCGATTGGATAAATGGCCGGTTGGAATGGGACGCTGACTAGTCCGCTGCATATCAGCATCAACTTTCTGGTCAACAACCTGATTGATTGCAGCCGCAGACGCCGCCGCTAAACCAATTCCGAGCGTTCCAAATAGCAGTTTTGCCAGATCGGGGAATCCTGGCACAGCAAGGAACATCCCGACGATCGCAGTAAACACGATTAGGAATACTACCTTCGGCTTACACAGGTCATAGTAATCACGCCAGTTGCGAGACCAGCCTGTCAGGACGGTTTGTTCAGCTTGCTCATTCATGGGTTGCGTAGTTTAGCACTTTTGTCGGATACAGCCTTAACCAATTTGTGAAACCTTGAGTAGAAACTTGAGATCCTCCATAAAGCCAATCCCCTCAGTGCCAGGTTCGTAATACATCATATAATTTCCTATCGGATCAATCATATGCACACGCTGTGCATCGTATATTGACTTACCTTCCGGGTGCTCAAATACCCTTAGAAAGTTCTGGAGTTTTTCCCCTGTATTATAAAGGATGAGCATTTTTGGAAACTGCTTGCTCAGCTCATCCACAAATGCTTGCTGCGGTTTTGCACTCATTACCAGATAATATTTGACCCGATGGGTTTCTGTGCCCTGCGCCAGCCTGGCATTTTTCATTTTTGTCAGATTCAGTTTGCATGTTTCATCACAGTGCTTATCTATAATATATACATAAGACCATTTATGCTGGATGTCTTCTAAGGTGAACGGCTTGTCATCAGTCGTTTTCAAGCTGAACTCCGGTAAAGGTCGCGCCGGGTTTACCAGCTCACCATAATTCTTGGTACTACTAGGGTGCCAGCCAAATTTAACAACAATAATTGCAATCACTATACCTATAATAAAGGTTCCCGCAATCAAAGTTGGAGTAAGTCTTGAACGTTCGGGTTGGGGAGAATTTGTCTGACTCATAATCATCAATACCTGTTAATTCGTTTTGTATTAACAACAAAAAATATTATCAAAAGAGCTGCAGCCAATGTAAACCATTGTGCTGCATAACTCATGTTCCTGTCGGGAGAGGAATTGACAAAAGTCCATTCACGCACAAACTCCTGCGTTGCACCAGGCTCCTGTAATATTAAAAACGGTTTAAGTTTATACGGGATATCCCTGGCAAGGGCCTTGATGTCAATCCAGCGTACCAACGCTGGCCAGTCTTTTCCTAAACGATTCTCATCTCCAAAGGTAAAAATATCCTTGGTATCATATTTTGCAGTACCCCTAATGGTTAAATCATCTGAGGGAGTCGACACATCAGGTAATACTTCGCGACTATTTGTTGCCTTCACCCAGCCTCGATTCACCAGTACAGCTGTATCTGTTCCTTTTATCCGAAGCGGTGTTACTACATAATATCCCGCCTGTCCCTGGTGAACCTTGTTATCTACCAGTATCAGATACTCCTTGAGAAATTTCCCAACGACTTGCAGACGACGAAATTCCAGCTTGTCTCTGGTTTCATTTTTATCGTCAATATCTATCGGCGGCATATCATGCCGTGCTTCCTGTTTTGCCAGAATCTCGCGTTTCTCATCGGCGCGATGTAGTTGCCAGATACCTAGTGAAATAAGCACTGGAAGCAATACCAGGGTAACCAGCGTAGGTATTATTTTGGGGGTAAATTGATAGTGACCAATGC
>JASFLL010000133.1:0-5211 GCA_050118115.1 Thioalkalispiraceae bacterium | reverse complement strand
TAACCATGGACGATGGCCGGAATGTCACGATCTGGGGCTTTACCGATAGTGATGCCGGGCAAATGGGTGGTATGGATATGGGCGGTGACTTCCCCTCGCCGGCGATGCGAGTCACAGCTGGTCAGGTGGTGCATACCCGCCTGAATGTCCAGGGTATGATGTGGAATCATACCATCCACCATCACGGCATCGAACCCGCGGACCACGCCGATGGTGTAGGCCATATCACCTGGGACGTGGACGGACTCTACACCTATCAGTGGCGTCCTGTGCATCCAGGTACCTACTTCTATCATTGCCATACCAATACGGTGTTACACGCCGAAATGGGCATGTATGGCGCCCTGATAGTTGACCCACCAGAAGGTCAGGGTACCCTGTATTCGAGGGGACCTAACTATGATTCCGAATGCTTCTGGGTGGTCGATGAGATCGATTCGAGTTGGCACACCCTCGCCTGGGATGCCGGCACCTGCGGCGCCGATGTTGGCTTGAATCAATTACGTCCGAACTACTTCGTCATTACCGGCGTGGATGCCAGTGGAACCTCGGCCATGAACCTGCCACCGATATCCGGTGACATTCAGGCCGGGCAAAAACTACTGGCACGGTATGTGTGCGCTGGATATCACCCACAGCAGGTGCATATACCATCCTATCTCAATGCCAAGATCTATATGTCCGATGGCAGGCCGTTACCCAATGCAGTGAGCACCAATGGCTTCCGCGCCATCTCAGGTGAACGCTATGACATCATCATGCAACCTACCCGTAGAGGAAACTATACGATCTCCTTTGATATCAAGGACTGGGTCTCTGGAAAGACGTGGGGTACGGCAAAAACCAATGTAGTCGTACGCTAAGCAACAACAGGTTAATTTTAATATATATTGTGTAATCAACTGGGGAGAACGGGCGTTCTCCCCGTTTTATTTGCTTTCAGGTAATTTCGATATATTAAGCTCGCGACGTTTCCATAGTTGATAAACAACAGGTATGACAAACAGCGAAAGCAACGGCGCAGTAATCATGCCTCCCACCATAGGCGCAGCAATGCGTTGCATCACTTCTGAACCGGTGCCTTCACCGAGCATGATGGGTATTAAGCCAGCAACGATGACCGAGACTGTCATAATTTTGGGACGTATGCGCAGCACAGCGCCTTCAATGATGGCTGTATTCAGATCGATGACATTATGCAATTGGTCGTTCGTAAGACGTTCCTGCACAGCCTTGTCGAGATAAATCAGCATGATCACACCGAACTCAGCTGCAACGCCCGCCAGGGCAATCATACCCACTGCAGTCGCTACAGAACTGTGATAACCCAATAACAGTAAATACCAGTAACTACCAACGAGAGCGAAAGGTAATGTGATAAGTACCAGTAAGGCTTCTTCGATACGACGAAAGGTGAGATACAGCAGCAAAAAGATAATAATCAGTGTCAATGGGATGACCTGATACAACCTCGCCTTGGCACGTTGCATGTATTCATATTGTCCTGACCAGGTAATCGAATAGCCTGGTGGCAAGGAAACCTGCTGATCGACCAGCTTGCGTGCAGCATCAACAAAACTGCCCAGGTCCACGCCATGAATATCAATAAAGGTCCAGCCAATTCTGCGTGCGTTTTCACTTTTAATTACTGGCGGTCCATTAACTATCTCAACATCGGCGACTTCACCAAGCGGGATCTCAACGCCACGGGGCGTAACGATCGGTAAGTTTCGCAACTTATCAAGATCATCACGTACCTCCCGGGCAAAACGCAGGTTTACTGGATAACGTTCAGCTCCCTCTACGGTATTGGTGATGTTGATTCCCCCTACTGCGGCGCTGACCAGCTCGTTAATCGCTGCCATGTTCAAGCCCAGATAGGCGGCCTTGTCGCGATCGGGTGTGACTTCTACATAGCGTCCACCTGTGACCCGTTCAGAATAGACGGAAGTAGTACCGCGCACTTGCCTCACAGTGCTTTCGATCTTGCGACCAATCTTTTCTATGACATTCAAGTCCGGGCCTGAAACTTTTACCCCCACCGGCGTTTTGATACCCGTGGCGAGCATATCGATACGCGTCTTGATCGGCATTAACCACGCATTGGTCAGACCTGGCAAATTTACTTTCTGATCCAGCTCATGGATTAATTTTTCCAGCGTCATACCCTCACGCCATTCACTACGTGGTTTGAGCTGAATAATCGTTTCGATCATATTAAGTGGTGCTGGATCAGTAGCCGTATCTGCGCGACCAATTTTACCAAACACCTGCTTGACTTCCGGTAAACTGGCAATAATCCGATCAGTCTGTTGTAGCAGTTGCTGTGCTTTACCTATCGACAGGCCCGGCAAGGTCGTTGGCATATACATGAGATCGCCTTCATATAACTCCGGCATAAATTCATGACCAAGACCACCACCCATACGCGCAATAAACGGTACGGCACTGAAAGTTTTTCGCCAGCCCCGCTCAATTGCTGTCTGCCAATCGTCGATTGTGTCTTCATAATTCGCTCGAGTACTGCCTGGTAGAGGTGCGCCACTGAAACTATCAACGATAGCGGTCGGCCAGGTAAGTGGCGCCAATAAACCGCGAATACCTCCGATGGGAATTATAATTGTCAGCAGGATCAAACCCGCAATGATCAAACTTTTTTTCGGGTTTGCCAGTACCCGCTGCAGGCGTAACTGGTAGACACGAATGAGCCAACGACTAAGCGGGTTGGCTGATTCATCAGGAATATGTCCGCGAATAAAATAACCCATAAGAACCGGTACTAAAGTAATAGCCAGACCTGCTGCTGCAGCCATGGCGTATGTCTTGGTATAGGCCAACGGTGAAAACAGACGTCCTTCCTGCGCCTCTAAAGTAAACACCGGCAGGAAACTGAGTGTAATAATTAATAGTGAGAAAAATAATGCGGGTCCGACTTCAGTCGAGGCTTTGGCGATCAATTGCCAACGAACATCCGTAGTAAGGTGAGTATCCGGGTGTTGCAGATGCCACTGTTCCAGATGCTTGTGTGCATTTTCGATCATAACAATTGCCGCATCGACCATGGCGCCGATTGCAATAGCGATACCTCCTAGCGACATAATGTTGGCATTGATACCATGCCAGCTCATGATGATAAAGGCCGTGAGAATCCCTAATGGCAATGTCACGATTGCAACAAAGGCTGAACGCAAATGAAACAGGAATAACAAGCAAACCAGTGCTACCACCACAAACTCTTCCACCAGTTTTCCCGACAGGTTGCTAACTGAACGGTGAATCAATTGCGAGCGATCGTAAGTCGAAACGATATCTACACCTTCGGGTAGACCGTGTTTTAGTTCTTCGATTCGTTTTTTCACTGCGGCGATAGTCGTCATGGCATTTTCACCATAACGCATAACAACAATACCACCGGTAACTTCCCCTTCTCCATTAAGATCGGCAATGCCTCGACGCATTTGTGGCCCGACCTGTACCGTCGCGAGGTCTCGCACCAGTAGCGGAATACCATCACGGCTGGTGACAGGAATACGTTCTATATCCGCACGTGACCCAAGAAAACCACGAGTATGAATCATGTATTCTGCTTCAGACAATTCGATGACTGAACCACCCACTTCCGCATTACTACGTTTTATGGCAGTAGCCATAGTCGTTAAAGGAATGCCATAGGCACGCAATTGTTCCGGGTTCGCAATCACCTGGTATTGGCGCACCATGCCACCTACCGTCGCCACCTCTGCCACTCCAGGAACCGTCTGCAATTCGAACTTGAGAAACCAGTCCTGCAGGCTGCGTAACTGTGCCAGGTCATGTTTACCTGTGCGATCCACCAGCGCATAGGAATAAACCCACCCCACCCCGGTTGCATCAGGACCTAGTCGGGGCTGTACACCATCGGGCAAACTTGCGGCTGCCTGATCCAGATATTCCAGTACCCGGCTACGTGCCCAGTATAGATCCGTGCCATCTTTGAACACTACGTATACATAAGAATCACCAAAGTAGGAGAATCCACGTACCACCTTGGCACCGGGGACTGACAACATGGTGGTGGTAATTGGATAGGTAACCTGGGTCTCAACCACTTGCGGTGACTGGCCGGGGTAACTGGTACGGATAATGATCTGAACATCGGAAAGATCTGGAATTGCATCTAACGGAATTTGTTTGATGGATAACCAGCCCCACCCTGTAAGCAACAGCGTAAAAATCAGCACCAACACCCGGTTGTTGATCGACCAACGAATCAGTTTAACTAACATGTGTGCTTACTTGGCCTCGCCAAAACGGGCAATACTTGCCTGTAGGTTGGCCTCCGAGTCGATCAGGAATTGTCCTGATACGACAATTTCATCACCCTCGTTGAGTCCGTTCAGAATTTCAACTTCCCCCTGGCTTCGCATACCCGATACCACATCTACGGGTTGAAACTTGCCATCACCTCTTGCCAGCACCACAATTTCACGTTCACCGGTAACGATTAATGCTTCGCGCGGAATTTTCAGCAGATTTTTTTTGGGTCCTCCAAAGATGCGTACTTCTGCGAACATGTTGGGTTTTAGCAAACCTTCAGGGTTTGGTACTAATAAACGCACCTTGAGGGTACGCGTCCTGGCATCAAGCTCTGGATACACATAACTGATCTGGCCGGTGAAACGTTTACCCGGTAATGCCTTTACCTCAATCTCTGCCATCTGTCCACGTTGCACCAGTTCCATTTGATGTTCATATACATCGGCTTCAATCCAGACACTGGACAGATCTGCGATAGTAAACATCGGGAAGTCTTCATCGATAAACATGTGTTTATGAATATTGTGGCGGATAATCACGCCATGCTGGGGAGCATATATGGGTAACCGAAATTTAGGTTTGCCAGTACGTGCAATTTCATTTGCCAGCGATTCTGAGACACCAAGATAACGTAAATAGTCACGTGGGGCGACACTCTCCTGGCGCTGGCCATATTTTTTTAGAATCCCGGACTTATCCTTCTTTTGTGCCTGTATGAAATCTTTTTGAACATCGAGAAATTCTGGCGAATAGAGCTCCAGCAATAACTGGCCTTTTTCCACTGGCAGACCCACACGCCGTACGCTCAGGTTCTCAACCCAACCTGCGGTAGGCACCTGCACAGTTTTGAGCAACTTCTCGTTATATGCAACATAGCCTACGGTCTTAACATATTTCCATAACTTTCCACGTTTA